>JAJZJT010000094.1 GCA_021809995.1 Actinomycetes bacterium | reverse complement strand
TGCCGAGCTTCGACATCTGCGGCGACATCACCAGCCCGGGCGGCGCACCCGTCTACGGCCCGTGCCAGCCCTACACGCCCCCGCCGACGCCCGCCCAGCCCACGCTCCCGCCGGCCGTCGTGGTGCCTGACGGCTCAGGCGGTGGGGGAGGAGCCGGGGGTTGAGTGCCGCAGCGCGCGCCGGAGGTTCCAGCGCAGTGCGCCGGCGAAGTCGCGTGCTTGCTCGGCGGCCGAATAGTGGGGCGTGTCGGCTGTGGACCGGACGGCGGCGTCGAGGTCGTAGCCGTGCGACTCGAGGACGTTCGAGAAGTCGCGGCGGGCGGGCCCGAGCAGCTCGTAGCCGAGGGACCGGTAGGTGCGCAGGAAGAGCGGGCGGAAGAGCCGGACTCGCTCGTGGAGGCCGGACGCGTGGGACAGCGGGAGCTTTCGCCGGTGGAGCACGTAGTCGGGGAGCAGCCCTGTCGCAGCCCGGCGGAGCACCCACTTCTCGACGCCGTCGCGGACCTTCAGCTCCGGAGGGACTCGCATGGCCAGCTCGACGAGGTCGATGTCGAGGAAGGGGACGCGGGCTTCGACCCCGTGGCCCATCGACGCCCGGTCGACGCGCTGGAGCTCGGTGCGGCCCAAGTTGGCGAGCTTGTGGGCGAAGAGGCGCTGCCGGGCCGCCTCGTCGGTGTCGCGGTACATCGCATAGCCGCCGAAGAGCTCGTCGGCACCGTCGCCGCAGAGCACGACTTTGATGCCGGCTCGGTGGACTGCGTCGTAGAGGCGGTTCGAGATGGTGGCGTTGATCACGTCGCCGAACTCGGTGAGCTCGGAGCTCGCGATGGCCTCGCGTACGTCGCGCCACCGGAGCTCGTGCGGCTCGACGGTCAGGACCTCGTGAGGCACGCCGAAGTGGGCGGCGAGCCGGCGTGCCGTCGTCACGTCCTCGCTGTCCGGGGTCCCGATGGTGAAGGCCACGCAGTCCGAGTGGTGCTGCAGGGCGGTGGCGAGCACGTAGGAGCTGTCCAAGCCACCGGAGAGCACCACCCCGACGGTGAGGTCGGTATCGACGCGGGCGGCGACCGAGGCGTCGAAGGCGGCGCCCAGGGCGGCGACGGCGGCATCGGGGTCGTCGAGGGGAGGTAGGCCGTCGCCGACGTGGAGCAGGTCGACGTAGGCCGAGAGCGCGGGGTCCGACCCCGGGTCTGCCCAGCCGTGATGGCCCGGTGGCACTTCGTGGACCGGCAGGCCCAGCGGCACGAGCGCCTTGACCTCGGAGGCGATCGACACGGTCCGGCCGTGGCGCGTCCAGTAGAGGGGCTTGACCCCGACCGGGTCGCGGCCGAGGTAGACGCGGCCGGTGGCCCGTTCTACGACGGCGAAGGCGAACTCGCCACGCAGGCGGGTGACGCCCTGCTCGCCCCAGTGGAGGAACGCCTCGAGGACGACTTCGGTGTCGCTCTCACTGCGCAGGCGCACGCCCTCGCGGGCAAGCTCGTCACGGAGAGCCCGGAAGTTGAAGACCTCGCCGTTGTAGCAGAGGGCCCAGGCGCCGTCCGCAGAGACCCACGGTTGCGTGGCCCGCTGGCGGTCGACGATCTTGAGCCGCTGGGTACCGAGGCGAAGATCGGGCTCGACCAGGACCTCCTCCGATTCGCCACGCGGTCGGATGGCGTCGAGCATGCGTCGAAAGCGCGCGTCGTTGCCGTCCGGCCCCACGAGCAGGGCGATGCCGCACATCGCTCAGATGGTTCCGACGGTGCGGTCGAACTCCGCTCGCATCGCGACGCGGTGCTCGGGGCTGAGGCAGACGTGCCACGCTTGGCCTTCGTCGATCACGTTGACGACGCCAGCGTCCTGTAGCTCGAGGAGCGCGCCGGCCAGTGCCTCGCTGGCTCCGAAGCGGGCGAACCATCGCATGGCGACGTCGAAAGCGAAGCCCACACAGTGGGCACTCGGGAGGACCGCCGAGTAGCCGAGCTCGCGCAGACGCTGCTGCTGGTCGACCGAGCGAAGCGCGCTGGTGAGCCACAGGGGAGGCGTCCCCGGAGGCGCCGCAGCGGCGAACGACCGCGCCACGGCGTTGAGCAGGGCGACGCCTTCGGGTCGTACGAGGTCGTGACTGAGGCCCGACGTGTGGGGCTGGTGGGCTGGCAGCAGCGAGCGCACGAGCCGGTCCCGGACGCGGCCGGGCAGGCCGCGGGGTTGGAGCTTGTAGCGGAAGCCGAGCACCCGGCGCCGCTCCAGTGCCCCGAGGGCGACGAGCTCGTTCGAGGTGTCGATGTCCTCCGCCGACTCGAACGGGACCTGGTCGCCCCACCACACGGTGTCGATCTGGGAGAGGAGGAAGATGCGGACCACGCTCGGGCGGTCGGATGCAGAGCTGGGCGAGCCCGGGCGAAAGCGCGAGACCTCGCCGACCAGGGTGTCGCGTACGGTGGTGACGCCTCCGGCGACCCGGCCGAGGAGGGCGGCGAAGGGCGGGCTGTCGAGCTGGTCGCCGACCACGGCGTCGACCCTCTCCGTGACGTCGGCTCCGGCGAGCGCCCCGTCGACGACGAGCTCGTGGTGGAGCGTGTTGACGGCCTCGCGGTAGGCAGCCAGCACGGAGGGCTCGATGGCGCCCAACGCCCCCGGCGCCGACGGTGCGCCTCCGCCGTCGAGGTCCTGTTCACCGGGGTCGGCCACCGGGGCCAGGGGCGAGGGCGACGATTCGTGCCGCTGGTGACCGTGGACGTTCATAGGAGGGTGTTCGCTGACCTCGCGGCCGGCCGTGGGCGGCAGCAGAGCCGGGTCCCCGCCGCGCTTCGGCCGGTCCGGGGTTCCACCGGAAGACTAGCGAGTCCCGGCCAGCCCCTGCGGCCGGCCGCTCCAGCGGCCGGGCTCTGGCTTGTGGGGGAGCACCGCCGACTGGTTCGGGACCCCGGGCTTCACGACGGCGGCGTGCCCGGATGGGTGTGCGCGGTCCACGCCGTGCCGTCGTAGTAGCGGAGCTGCCCGGGGACCGCGTAGTCGGCGTACCAGCCGGCGGGGAACGAAGGGGCCGGTGGCGCCGAGCCGTCCCCGGTGCCGTTGCCTGCCCCGAGACCGGCCGTCGCCGGCGTGGTGGGCGTGCTGGTGGTGCCGAGGCCGCCGTGGGGCTGCTCCGTCCGGGCCAGTTGGGCCAGCGCCTCCCCGAGGGGTGGCAACCCCGACAGGCGGACGGGTCCGGGCTGGTGGTGGTCAGGTGCCAGCAGGGCCGGGGGCTCGGGGATCCCGTGCGCTGCCGGCGCGGCACCCACCGGGGTCGCTCCGACCGGCTCCGCCGTCGCGCGGGCATGAGCCGTGAGCCCCGCATTCGGCGCTGCCGGGGAGAGCAGCGGTGCGGCGACGAACGCGTCCGGACCCTGCTCGCCGGCAGGGAGGTCGACGGGCTCGACGCGGCCAGCGCGCTTGGGGGCTGGGAAGATGGCCCAGGCCAGCAGGAGCAAGACGCAGGCGGCCGCCCCGACGTAGGTGCCGGGGGCGGGGTGCAGTCCCCGCCCGGCGCCGCTCGAGAAGAAGGCGAACCGCGAGAGATGGTTCTCCTGCTGGTAGGCGGCGGCGACGGGGACGGCGGCCACGACGCCGAGGAGGAAGGCGAAGACCCGGACACGCTCGAACCGGGCGAGCTGGGACTCGATGGCCGCGAGCCCCGCCACGGCGACCAGGAGCCAGGCGAGGCTCCGCCGTGGCCCGCTGTCGAGCACGCCGAAGAGCGTGAGGTGCGCGTGCGAGGCCGTGGTGGCCCACGGCAAGAGGGTCGAGCCGCCGAGCAGCGCCGCCACCACCAGCACGCCGATCCGGGGCAGGCTCAGCTGTTTGCGCGCGTCGGGCCGGTACCGGGTCCGTGCCGGTCGGCGGCCGCGGGCGAGCGGGGCCGCCGCCGTCTCGCTGCGTCGTAGCTCGGCCACGGCGGCGGTCCAGCCGGCTTCGTCCTTCGGGAAGCGCCCGAGGGCGCGTGGGAAGGCGTCGTAACGGTTCATGACGGCCCAGCAGTCCGGCATCTCCACCACGACGAGGCGCTCGCCGGCCAGCCGCACCGTGAAGCCGTGCACTGTCGTCACCGCTCACCCCCTTCGGACACCTCGCGACGGGAAGCCGCTCGTCTGCGGCCGGGCGCGGCCACAGGGTGCTCGGGACCTGCCGGGGTCAGCGTACAAGGTGCGTGCCGACATCGGCAGGACCCGGAGCCCACGCCGGTGGACGGTCGTCCGCGGCACGGGCCCCGACCCGGACAGAGCGTTCAGACGGACCCGGGCAGGAGCCGCGGCTCGATCCGGGTCTCGACGGCGCGGGTGCCGTCGCGGGTGACGTGGTACGCGCTCTTGCCGCGTACCTCGGCGACGGCCTCGACCAGCTCGGTCCCGCGGTAGACGAGGCCCACGCCGTCATCGGTGGCGTAGCCCTCGGGCAGGCGGCCATCGGCGACGAGGCGCTGGAAGAGGGGTCGGCGCTGGGGCTCCGAGTCGTAGTGGACCCCGTTGGCGTGCGGCAGGAGGCCGAGCCCGTTGGCGACCGGCACGAGCTCGGGACCGAACGAGTCGGTCGTCCCTCCCGCGTGCCAGCAGATCGACCCGGCTGACACCCCGGCCAAGACGACGCCCCGAGCCCAGGCCTCGGCGAAGACGGCATCCCACCCGTGCAGTCGCCACAGGGCGAGCAGGTTGGCGACGCTGCCGCCGCCGACCCACACGACGTCCGTGGCGAGCACGTGACCGAGCACGTCGGCGACGTTGGGCATGGGGAAGACGTTGAGGTGCGAGACGGCGATGCCGGCGACGCGCCCGGCCTCGTTGAGCCAGGCCTGAGCGGTCCGCTGGTCGCCGCCTGCGGTCCCGACGTGACAGAGGCGCGGTGCCCGGCCGGTGACCCCGGCGAGCTCGACGGCGTGGAGGACGAGCGGCCCGAGCTCGACCTCGGAGCGGGCCCCCCGGCGGAGACCGCCCGAGGTGGCGACGATCGTGGGTGCGTCGGCGGCCATCGTCGCAGCGTAGCGAGGACGATGGCCGCCATCCGGTGACCTGGCTCAGACCCTGATCCCGACCTGCAGGCGTTCGACGGCCTCCAGGTACTCCTCGACGAGCTCGCGCACGACGTCCTTCGCCTTGCGGACGCGCGTCGCACGGCCGATGACCTGGCCGCACGGGTTGAAGTTCACGTCCTTGGCAGCCTCGGGGTACTTGTGGCCCCGCGACACTGCTTCGATGGCCACGAGCATCTGGAGCGGCATGGGGAGCGGGCCCGGGCTGTCGGGTGCTTCCCAGGCATCGGTCCAGTCGTTGCGCAGCATGCGGCACGGCTTGCCGGTGAACGAGCGTGAGCGGATGGTGTCACGGCTGGTCGCGGCGAGGTAGGTCTCCATCTGGCCCGGCGGGATGTCTGCCTCCTCCACCGTCAGCCAGAGCGTTCCGGACCAGACCCCTTGTGCGCCCATGGCGAGCGCGGCAGCCATTTGGCGGCCGCTGCCCACGCCGCCGGCGGCGAGGACCGGGAGCGGTGCGACGGCGTCGATCACCTCGGGCCACAGGACGATGCTTCCCACATCGCCGGTGTGGCCGCCTCCTTCCGAGCCCTGGCAGACGATGAAGTCGAGCCCGGCCTCCTTGTGGCGGAGCGCATGGGCGACCGAACCGGCGAGGGCACCGATGAGCCGGCCGGAGCCCTGGACCCGCTCGACGACGTCGGCCGGGGGCGTGCCCAGGGCGTTCGCCACCAGGCGGACGTTCGGGTGCCGGAGCGCCACGTCGATCAGGCCGGCGGCGTGGGCAGCCGTCCAGCCGATCATGCCGTTGGTCCGACGGTCCTCGTCGGGCAGGTCGGGGACCCCGTGGTCGGCCAGGATCTTCCTGGCGAAGTCGGCGTGCTGGGGCGGCACGAGCGCGCGTACCTGGGCCTCGAGCCTGGCCGGGTCTGTCTCCTCCATCCCCTCGTACTTCGCCGGGATGACGATGTCGACGCCGTAGGGCCGGTTGCCGACGTGCTCGTCGATCCAGGTGAGCTCCACCTCGAGCTGCTCGGGGGTGAAGGCGATGGCACCGAGCACGCCGATGCCGCCGGCGTTCGTCACGGCCGCGACCACATCGCGGCAGTGGGTGAACGCGAAGATCGGGAACTCGATCCCAAGGGTGCGGGCCAGGTCGGTCCTCATTGTCAGGCGCTCCTCGTCACGGTCGTCGGGTCGTCAGATGGGAGTCGGGTGGGTCGGCCTGCCGGTCCGGCGGGAGGCCGAGCAGCGTGGCCAACCCGAGCACGGCGGTGGCGGGAGGCACCGCCGCCGGGTCGACCCGGTGCTCCAGCTCGAGGCCGCGCAGGAGCGCACGCAGCAGCGTCGCTGTCGTCTCCGCGTCCCCGACCGGGGTTGCGCCGACGCGCAGGGCCCAGACGGCGAGCTGGCGGGCCGTGATGCGGCGCGCCTCGGCGTTGCGCTCGGTCAGCACGGCGGCGACGTCCGCGTCCCGGCTCGCTCGCAGCCACAGCTCGTCCTCGAGCAGAGACCACGCCCGGCCCGGGCCCGCACCGTCACCGGCGAGGCTCTCCCAGACGGCGGCGAGCTGGTCGCCGGGCTCGCCGGCGACGGCGACGGCAGCGAACAGCACGGTCAGCATCGACTGCTTCCACTCGTCGAGCAGGGCCAGGAGCAGCCCCTGCTTGCTCCCGAAGTGGGCGTAGACGGCACCGGACGTGCGCCCGGCCGCCTCGGCGACGGCGTCGACCGACACTGCGTCGATGCCGCGTGAGGCGAAGAGGGCGGCGGCGGCGTCGAGGAGGCGCCCACGCGTCTCCGCCTTGCGCTCCTGTTGGGTCCGGGTCACCTCGGTGTGCCCCCCGACCCTGCTGCTCGACGCCGTGCCACGTACCCCACCCTCCGCCGCGCCTGCCGGTGTCGCAGGCCCCTGCCCGGTCCCCGCATTTAGATAACGATAACTATATATCAGCCGGCCCGGCAGGGGAAGGGGCGCGCGTGCCGGCAGTGGTCGGCGACCGGCACCAGCGTCGACAGCTGGCTTGCCGGCGCCGACGGCGGCGGGATGCCCGCCTAGCTCGAGAGTAGGCTGGTCGCGACACAGTCGAAGGGGGATTGCACGATGACTGCAACTGAGATCATCACCCGGGACGCGCTCTTCATCGACGGGGCCTGGGTGCCCTCCTCGGGGAAGGGGACGATGACGGTGGTCGACTCGACCACCGAGGAGCCGATGGGGACGATCCCCGAAGGGACCGGCGAGGACGTCGACCGTGCCGTGGCTGCGGCCCGACGGGCGTTCCCGGCGTGGGCGGCGACCCCGGTCGCCGAGCGCACGGCGCTCATGACCAGGGTGAGCGAGGCGCTCAGCGCTCGTACGGACGAGCTTGCCACCCTGATCAGCCGTGAAGTCGGCATGCCGTACGTGCTCTCGCAGCTCGTCCAGGTCGGCCTGCCGACCTTCACGTTCGGCTCGGTGGCCCAGCTGGCGGCGGACTTCGCCTGGGAGCAGACGATCGGCAACTCGCTGGTCGTGCGCGAGCCCGTCGGCGTGGTGGGCTGCATCACGCCGTGGAACTACCCGCTCCACCAGATCGCCGCCAAGGTCGGCCCCGCGCTCGCCGCCGGGTGCACCGTCGTGCTGAAGCCGAGCGAGGTGGCGCCCTTGAACGCATTCGTGCTGGCCGAGATCATGGACGAGGTCGGGGTGCCCGCCGGCGTCTTCAACCTGGTGACGGGGGTCGGGCCCGTGGTCGGCGAGGCGCTCGCCGCGCACCCCGGCGTGGACATGGTCTCCTTCACGGGGTCGACTCGCGCCGGGCGCAGGGTGACCGAGGTCGCCGCTGCGACCGTCAAGCGGGTCGCGCTCGAGCTGGGGGGCAAGTCGGCCAACGTCATCCTCGACGACGCCGACCTCGCCACCGCCGTACCCGACGGAGTCGGGAAGTGCTACCTCAACTCGGGGCAGACGTGCAGCGCTCTGACCCGCATGCTGGTCCCTCGCGCGAAGCTGGCGGAGGTCGAGGAGCTGGCGGTCGCCGCCGCCGAGTCGTTCACGCCGGGCAACCCGTTCGATGCCTCGACGAGGCTCGGCCCGCTCGTGTCGGCGGCCCAGCGGGACCGGGTCCGCAACTACATCGACAAGGGGATCGGCGAGGGGGCCGCGCTGCTCACCGGGGGCATCGAGGCGCCCGAGGGCCTCTCGGGCGGGTTCTTCGTGCGACCGACGGTGTTCTCGAACGTGACGAAGGACATGACGATCGCACGCGAGGAGATCTTCGGCCCGGTGCTGTGCATCATGCCCTACGACTCGGAGGAGGAGGCGGTCGAGATCGCCAACGACACCGACTACGGGCTCGCCGGCGGTGTGTGGTCGGCGGACAGGGACCGGGCGGTGGCGATGGCGCGCAGGCTCCGAACCGGTCAGGTCGAGGTCAACGGAGGCGCCTTCAATCCGCTCGCCCCCTTCGGTGGCTACAAGCAGTCGGGCAATGGGCGCGAGTACGGCCCCTTCGGCTTCGAAGAGTTCCTCGAGGTGAAGTCGCTGCAGCTTTGACCCTCTGGGTCCGGGTGGCGCGGTCGGTCCAAGGGGGGGCGACCGCACGGCCACGTGCACGCCGCTCGGCGTGCCGGGCGAGGTTGCAGCGTGCTCCCGTCACTGCGGGTCAGCTCGGGCCCCAGACCAAGAAGACCGGGTCGACGGCGACGAGCCCCCAGGTCCCGTCGGCCCGCCTCCGGCCGCGGCCCAGGCCGAGCTGCACGAGGTTGCCCAGCCGCTCGGCGGCTCGAGCGGCGCCCGCGACGTCGCCGAGCGCGGCCACGACGACGCCCCCGGGCCGGAGCCGCTCGAGGACGTGGTCGAGGGCGACGACGCCGCCGGTCCCGATGAACACCCGTTCGGGGTCGGGCAGCGCTTCGCACGCTTCGGGCGCCCGACCGTGCACCACCGTCACCGTGGCGCCTCGGCGCGCCGCGCTGGAGGTGAGGAGCGCTGCCTGGTCGGCTCGCTCCTCGACGGCGACGACGGTGAGCCCGGGGCTGATCGCTGCCGCCTCCACGGCGACGGTGCCGCCGCCGGCCCCTACTTCCCAGAGCACGCCGGTCGGCGGAAGCCTCAGCTTGCCGAGGACGACGGCCCGGACCTCGGCGTCGGGGACCACGCCCCGCCCGAGCTCGAAGGCGTCGTCGGGGAGGCCCCAGGCCAGTGGGGCTCCGTCGTTGCCGGGGCCGCCCCACCCGGCGAGCGGGCGTCCCGCCGGACCGACGAGGACGACGATCGAGGACGGATCGAACGTGCCGGTGGCGAGGGCCTCGAGCGTGACGACGGTGACCCGCTCCTCGGCCGTGCCGAGGTTCGAGCACACCGCGGCGAAGTCGACGGTCGACGATGCCCGGCGGAGGGCGCGCCCGATCCGCTCGGGCGGCAACGCTGTGGTGGTGAGGACGGCGGCCTTGCGGGCGAGGCGGAGGGCGCGCACGATGTCGTCGAGCGTGCGGCCGCCTGCCGGGACAACGACGGCGTCGTCCCACGGGAGGCCGAGCCGGGCGAAGGCGAGCGACACCAGCGAGGGGGCGGGGACCACCCGGAGGTGACGGCGGTCGACGACCCGTAAGAGGGCGCGCACGATGCCGAAGAAGCCGGGGTCCCCGTAGGTGAGCACGCACACGGGCACGCCCTCGCGGACTGCTGCCGCCGCTGTGCGACAGGCCGCGTCGGCGTCGTCGACGGCCTCGGCAGCCGCGCCGGGCACGCCGAGGTGCTCGACCAGCGACAAGTGACGGCGGCTGCCGACGACGAGACGCGCCGAGACGATCGCGCGGACCGCCTCGGGCGGGAGGGAGGCCGGGTCGTCACCGGCGATGCCGACGACCGTGCAGGTGCCGGGCTCAGCCACGGACGCGCTTCGCGCTCGCAGCGTGTGGCCGACCGACGGGCTGCGGGCGCAGGCAGGACATGGTCCGGACATGGTACCGGTCCGGACCCTCGCCACCCCGGTGCCGCGGTCGGCAAGCGCCTCGGCTCGCAGTAGCATCTGGGCCGTTCCAGTCACGCGTCGGGCGACCCCGACCGCCAGGGGTGACAGCGTTCGGACGCAGTGGTGCCGCGTCCGGGGCACGTCTGGCCCTTGGGTGCCCGGGAGCCGCGTGCGGTGGCCGGCGGGCAGTCGCCGCCACCCGAGCGGGAGGGACTTCGAGCGGGAGGGGCCGGGAGCGGGAGCAGTCGGCCGGGGCCGGTGGCCGACGAGCGGCGAGCGGCGAGCGACGAGCGGCGAGCGGCGAGCGGCGAGGAGGCGCGGTGCGCG
>JAJZJT010000093.1 GCA_021809995.1 Actinomycetes bacterium | reverse complement strand
CCGTGCTCGTCGGGCGTCCCTACCTCTACGCCCTTGCAGTGGCCGGGGAGGCTGGCGTCGACCGCCTCCTCGGCGTGCTGCGCGCCGACCTCGTGCGCACCCTCAAGCTGCTCGGGTGCCCCGGCGTCGACGCGTTGGGACCGGAGTGGGTCGACACCAACTGGGGAGCGGCTGTGCCCGGGTGACGTCAGAGGCGAGCCCGGCCCGCCGCGGCGAGCCCGGCCCGCCTTCCCGCCCGGGCGGCCCCGGCGCCGCTGCGTCCGGCTTTCCGGACGCCGCCCCCTCCTGGGAGGTCGTCGTACACCTGGTCGCCGAGGATGCGCCGTGCCGACGGCACGCCCGCACCCTGCCCGCGGCCCGGGGCGGGAGGCCCGGACCCGTCAGACGTTGAGCCCGACGGATGCCTTGGGCGGGTAGTCGGCGAAGGTCTGGACGTGGTCCCGCAGGCCGCTCTGGAAGGCCTCCAGGTAGGCGAGCTTGCGGATCAGGTAGGAGTGCTGCTCCTTGGGGTCGAGGTAGAGGTTGTAGACGCGCCCGTAGGGGTACTTCTGCGACACCCCGCTGAAGCCGCCGTCAGTCGCCACGTCGGCGTTGCCGTCGGAGATCGACCCGAGCATGAACTTGTACTCGCCGACGCGCAGCGCCGAGAACATCTGGCCGAGCCAGTAGTAGACGTACTTGCGGTGGCTCAGCGCGCCCGGTGCGACGAGGAAGGCGCTCTGGTCGACGCCGTCGACGAACCGGTCGCCGGGGACGCGATCGGCTGCCCCGGCCAGGGCCAGGACGGTGGGCAGCACGTCGGTGAAGGAGAAGAGCCCGTCGGTCACCTCGTCGGGCTCGATCGTGCCCGACCACGACCAGATGCCGGGGACCCGCACCCCTCCCTCCCACGTCGAGCCCTTGGCGCAACGGAACGGCGTGTAGGCGGCGTCGGGCCACGTCTCCATCTCCGGTCCGTTGTCGGAGGAGATGAAGATGACGGTGTCCTCGAGCTGGCCGGTGTCGCGCAGTCGGTCGACCAGGCGACCCACGATGTCGTCGAGCTCGACGATCGTGTCCTTGTAGGGGTGGCGCGCCGGTGAGGAGCCCAGGTACTTCTCGAGCGGGTAGTTGTCGAAGTGGGCGCCCCTCGTGCAGTGGTAGAGGAACCACGGCTCCTCGCGGCCGGCCATGGAGTCGATGAACCGCTCCGAGTAGGCGGCCCACCGGTCGTCGAGGGTGGAGAGAACCGGGATGGTCACCTCCTCGACCTGCTCGGGCGCGGCCCCCCGGGCGGCGTGAACGAAGCACTTGTTGAACGGCATGTTCTCCACCCATGCTGTCCGAGCCTCGCTGTAGACCATCTCGGGGAAGAAGTACGGATCGCGCCACTCGGTGTACATGTCCGACACCGACAGGAACCCGTAGAAGTCGTCGAAGCCGCAGTGCTGGGGCTGGGAGGCGGAGCTCTCGCCGAGGTGCCACTTGCCCACGGCCTGGGTGACGTACCCCGCCTCGGAGAGCAGCTCGGCCAGGGTGCGCTCGCCGTCGAGCCCGCCGGGCTCGCCGTACATCGGGGGCCGCTGGAGCCCGTGGCGCATGGGGAGGCGACCGGTCAGCAAGCTGGCGCGCGAGGGGGTGCAGGATGGCTCCGAGTAGCACGAGGTGAGGAGCTTCCCCTGGCGGGCCAAGCGGTCGATGTTGGGCGTCGGCGCCCCGACGGCTGCTCCGCCGCCGTAGCAGCCGAAGTCGCCCCAGCCCACGTCGTCCATCAGGACGACCAGCACGTTGGGCGCCTTGCGTCCCCGACGCTCGGCCCAGGCGGCGAGCCGGCGTGCTGCCTCGGCCTGCTGGGCCGGATGCGCGAACGCGGGCTCGCGGTTGGGGGCGACGGGGACCGTCGCCGAGGCGATGGGGTCGAAGGAGGGCTCGGCAGCGGTCGGCATGGGGCGATCGTAGGCAGCTGACTACTTGTAGTCAACCGACTACACTCGGGTGATGCCACGACGTCCGGATCGCTCGTCCCGTCCCTCGGGCCGTGCCGAGGTGACCGAGGCGCTCCTCGACGCCGCCGAAGTCGAGCTGGTCCGCCACGGGGCGGATGCCTCGGTGCGACGGATCGCCGGAGCGGCGGGCGTCAACCATGGGCTCGTGCACCGCTATTTCGGTACCAAGGCCAACCTCGTGGCCGCCGTCCTCGCCCGGCTGGCCCAGCAGGCGGCCGCCCAGCTCGACGGGGCCGCCCAGCGCAGCAGACCTGCCGAGCGCGGCAGGTCTGCCCTGGCGCTCGACCCGCTCGACCCGCTCGTCGCCGACGGGCCGGTTGCGCGGCACCTCCGGATCGTCGCCCGCCTCCTCCTCGACGGGGAGGACGTGGGCACCCTCCAGCCCGAGCACCCGGCGATCGCCGTGCTCGTCGAACGAGCCGTGCACGACGGGGGGGCGGTGCCGGAGCGGGCCCGCGTCGGCGTCGCCCAGGCGGTCGCCCTGCTGTTCGGCTGGCAGCTCTTCGAGCCCTTCCTGCTCGACGCCACCGGCGCCTCGCCCGAGGACGCCCGGGCCGACCTCCCCCGGGCCCTGGCCACCCTGGCGCATGCCGGGCCCCGCGATGGTCAGGTGGCGGAGCGTCGGCCCTCGGCCACGTAGCGGCGCTGGCCGCCCTCGTCGAGCCAGACGCGCATCATGCGCCCGGTGGACGGGTCGTTGAACACTTCGTCGGTCGGCGTCCAGCCATGCTCGGGTCGTCCGGCCTCGCCGTGCCGCCGGACGAAGAAGCTGGCGACGACGAGGGTGAGCACGACGAGGCCGACCGCCACGCCGGTCACGGTCACCGCCACGGCCGGTCGCCGCCCGCTCAGGTGCGGGGCTCGAGGAGGACGGCCGTGCCGTAGGCGACGATCTCGGTGAGCGACTGGCCCATCTCCGAGGAGTCGAACCGCATCGAGACGATGCCGTTGGCCCCCAGCACGGCGGCGTTCTCGATCATCCGGTCGAGCGCGTGCCGGCGGCTGTCCTCCACCAGACGGGTGTACTGCTTCACCTCGCCGCCGGCGATCGCCTTGAGCCCGGCGCCGATCCCCTTGATGGCTCCCATCGAGCGAACGACGACGCCGTAGACCATCCCCAGGCTGCGGGCGATCTGCCACTCGGGGAACTCGAGGGCCGTCGTGATGGGCAGCTGGGGTGCTGCCGGCGCTGTCGCTCCGGTGTCCGTCACGGGTGGCCTCCCGGGGTCCGCTGCATCGGGCGCATCGGCGCGCCCGACCGCGACGATACCGACGCCCCGGACCTGGGGCGGGGACCTGGGGCGGGGATGGTCGTGCCCGCTGCGCGTCGGTGCCGTCGGGCGGTCAGCCCCGGCCTTCTTCACGTCCGCAGCGTCCAAACGGTTGACGCGGTCGTCCCGAGCGCCGGGCTGGCGCCGTACCCTGGTGGCACATGCCCCTCGCCTCCGAAGGCTCCGCCCGCCAGGTCATCCGGCGCCCTGCCGTCCACCGCCCCGGCGGGCCACCTCCGTGGGCCCGCCTGTCCGGGACCGCCCGTCGGGGGCTCTCGCTGGAGCGGGTCGCCGGGCGGGTCGCCGCCTACCGCCCCCAGGCGACGTTCGACGAGGCCGACGCGGCGGCGGTCGCCGCCTTGGGCGGCGGCGTCGCCGAGGGGGCTCTGGTCGTGGACCGCCGGGCGGCCGTGCTGGTGCCCCTCTTCGAGGAGGAGGGCGAGACCCGCGTTGTCCTGACGGTGCGCGCCGCCCACTTGCGCTCGCACCGGGCCGAGGTGGCGTTCCCCGGTGGCCGGCTCGAGGACGGGGAGGACGCCGACGCGGCGGCCCGCCGGGAGGCCTGCGAGGAGGTCGGGCTCGACCCGGCAGCCGTCAAGGTCGTCGGCCACCTCTCCCCGTTGCCCACCGTGGGGTCGAACACGGTGATGACCCCGGTGGTGGGGACCCTCGGGCAGCGCCCGGCGCTCGAGGCCCAGCCGGAGGAGGTCGAGCGGGTCTTCGACCTGGCGCTCGCCGACCTGGTGGCGGACGGGGTCTTCGCCGAGGAGTGGTGGTCGATCCCCGGGCGCCCCGGTCTCGACGGCCGCCCCGGTGGCGAGTACCCGGTGTGGTTCTTCGAGGCGGCCGACGAGATCATCTGGGGGGCAACAGCCCGGGTGCTCGTCGAGCTCCTCGCCGTCGCCCTCGACCTCGACCCGCCCGTCGCCCGTGCCGCCCGCCTGCGGGATCCGGCCTCGGGCCGCTAGGCGGTATCGTGGCCGCAGGCCGGTCGGCGCGGTGTCGGGGACGCATCGGACGGCCGTTCGACGAGGACCCCACCGCGCGCTGGAGGAAGACGTGGCTGAGCTAGAGATCGGCATCTTCAAGTCGGGACGCAGGGCCTACGGGTTCGACGACATCGCCATCGTCCCGAGCCGGCGCACCCGCGATCCCGAGGACGTCGACATCAGCTGGGAGATCGACGCCTACCGTTTCGAGCTCCCGCTGCTGGCGTCGGCCATGGACGGCGTGGTGAGCCCGTCCACCGCCATCGAGATCGGCAAGCTCGGCGGCCTCGGCGTCCTCAACCTCGAGGGCCTCTGGACCCGCTACGAAGACCCGACCCCCCTCTTCGACGAGATCCGCGAGCTCCCCGCCGAGAAGGCCACGGCTCGCATGCAGCAGATGTACGCGGAGCCGGTCAAGCTCGAGCTGGTCACCGAGCGCATCCGCGAGATGAAGTCGGCCGGCATCACCACCGCGGCGTCGGTCACCCCGCAGCGCACTGAGCAGTTCGCCCCCGCCATCCTGGCCGCCGAGCTCGACCTGCTGGTGATCCAGGGCACCGTGGTGTCGGCCGAGCACGTCTCGAAGACGACCGAGCCGCTGAACCTCAAGCGCTTCATCCGCGAGTTCGAGATCCCGGTCATCGTGGGTGGGTGCGCTTCGTACCAGGCCGGCCTGCACCTCATGCGCACGGGCGCGGTCGGCGTGCTCGTCGGGGTGGGCCCGGGCAACGCCTGCACGACCCGTGGCGTCCTCGGCATCGGCGTCCCGCAGGCCACCGCCATCGCTGACGTGGCCGGTGCCCGGATGCGCCACCTCGACGAGACGGGCGTCTACTGCCACGTGATCGCCGATGGCGGGATGTCCAAGGGCGGCGACGTCGCCAAGGCCATCGCGTGCGGAGCGGACGCCGTCATGCTGGGCTCGCCGCTGTCGTCGGCTGTCGAGGCGCCGGCCCGCGGCTACCACTGGGGCATGGCCACGTTCCACCCGACCCTCCCGCGGGGCGCTCGGGTCAAGACGACCACCCGGGGCACGCTGCGCGAGATCCTCCTCGGCCCGGCCCACGAGAACGACGGCCGGATGAACCTCTTCGGAGCCCTGCGCACCGCCATGGCGACGTGCGGCTACGAGACGGTCAAGGAGTTCCAGAAGGCCGAGGTGATGGTGGCGCCGGCACTGCAGACCGAGGGGAAGGACCTCCAGCGCTCCCAGGGCGTCGGCATGGGTCATTGACGCCCGGTGGCTCCGACGCAGCACGCCTGCTGGAGGGCCTGACCGACACGCAGCGTCGGGCGGTCGAGCACCGGGGAGGCCCGTTGCTCGTCGTCGCCGGTGCCGGCTCGGGCAAGACACGTGTCCTCACCCGGCGCATCGCCCACCTGGTGGCCACCGGGGACGCCGCGCCCTGGCAGGTGCTGGCCATCACCTTCACCAACAAGGCGGCCGACGAGATGCGCCACCGGGTGGCCGCGCTCGTCGGGCCCCGGGCCGAGCGCATGTGGGTGTCCACGTTCCACTCGGCCTGCGTGCGCATCCTGCGGGCGCACGGCGACCGGCTCGGCTACACCCGGTCGTTCACCATCTACGACGACGCGGACTCGCGACGTCTCGTCGAGCTGGTCAGCCGCGACCTCGACCTCGACACGAAGCGGCTGCCGCCCCGGTCGGTGCTCGGCCTGATCAGCCAGGCGAAGGTGCGCCAGCAGGGCCCGGGCGAGCTGCGCGACCTCGCCACCACCATCTTCGACCGGCTGGTGGCCGACGTCTTCGACCAGTACCAGGTCCGCCTGCGAGCGGCCAACGCCATGGACTTCGACGACCTGCTCGTCAACACCGTCCGGCTCCTCGGCGACCACCCCGACGTGCTCGCCCACTATCGGCAGCGCTTCGCCCACGTGCTCATCGACGAGTACCAGGACACCAACGCCGTCCAGAACGCCCTCGCCGTGCTGCTCGCCGACGAGCACCGCCAGATCGCTGTCGTCGGCGACAGCGACCAGTCCGTCTACGCCTTCCGGGGCGCCGACATCACCAACATCCTCGAGTTCGAGGACGCCTTCCCCGACGCCACCGTCGTCACTCTCGACCAGAACTTCCGGTCAACGCAGACCATCCTCGACGCCGCCAACGCCGTCATCGCCAACAACGTCTCGCGCAAGCCCAAGGCGCTGTGGACCGACCGCCAGGGCGGGGACCGGATCGTCCGCTACCGGGCGGAGGACGAGCACGACGAGGCGGCGTGGGTCGCCGGCGAGATCGGCCGCCTCCACCGCGACCACGGCCTTGCCTGGGGCGACGCCGCCGTCTTCTACCGCACCAACGCCCAGAGCCGGGCCCTCGAGGAGGCGCTCGTCCGCCACGAGGTGCCCTACCGGGTCGTCGGCGGGACGCGGTTCTACGAGCGCCGCGAGGTGAAGGACGTCCTCGCCTACCTGCGGGTGCTGGCCAACCCGGCCGACGAGGTGAGCTGGCGGCGGGTGGTCAACGTCCCCAAGCGGGGTGTCGGCGAGACCTCGGTGGCTCGCCTGGCGGGATGGGCGGCGCTCGAGCGCGTCCCCTTCGGCGAGGCAGTGGCCCGGGCGTCGGAGGCGGGTGTGACCGGCAAGGCGGCCGCCGCCCTGGCCGAGCTGGCTCGGGGCCTCGAGGAGCTGCGATCGGCCATGGCCATCCCCGACGAGCTCGCGCCGATCGACGAGGACCTGGCCGGTGTGCGTGATGTGCAGGAGGTCGGCGGGGACGGGGGCGCACTCGAGGTGCAGCGGGGCGGCCTCGGCCCCGGCGAGGTCGTCCGGGGACTGCTCGAGCTCACCGGCTACCGCAACCTGCTGCTCGCCGAGGGGACCGTCGAGGCACTGGGCCGGGTCGAGAACGTCGACGAGCTGGTGGGCGTGGCGTCCGAGTACGCCACCGTCGCCGAGTTCCTCGAGGCCGCCGCCCTCGTGGCCGACGCCGACGAGCTCGACGGCGACGGCAGCCGGGTGTCGCTCATGACGCTGCACGTGGCCAAGGGACTCGAGTTCCCCGCCGTGTTCCTCGTCGGCATGGAGGACGGCGTCTTCCCTCACGCACGCTCCCTCGGCGATCCCGTCGAGCTCGAGGAGGAGCGCCGGCTCTGCTACGTCGGGATCACCCGGGCCCAGCGGCACCTCTTCGTCTCCCACGCGTGGAGCCGGATGCTGTGGGGCTCGTTGTCGAGCAACATCCCCAGCCGGTTCCTGAACGAGCTCCCTGGCGAGCTCGTGCGCGACGTCGGGTCGACGGCGGCGGTGGGGCCGGTCGGGGGTACGGGACGCCGGTCGTGGCCAGGCACGGACGACGACGCCGGGACGCCGGGTCGCACGCGCTTCGGCAGCGGCTCGAGCCCGGTGGCGACCGGCCGGAAGGCACCAGCGTCCACCGGAGCCGAGCTGCTTGGGCTCGTCGCCGGCGACCGCGTCGTCCATCGCCAGTGGGGCGAGGGGCGGGTGACCGACACCCGGGGCAGCGGCGACGACGCCGAGGCGACGGTCGTCTTCCCCGGCGTCGGGCGCAAGCAGCTCCTCTTGCGCATGGCCCCCCTGACGCGTCCCTGAGCGCCGCGCGCTGATCCTGGCCGGTGACGCCGGTGACGCCGGTGACGCCGGTGACGCCGGTGACGCCGGTGAGCCTGGCGGAGGGGACCGGGCGCGGTGGCGCCGGTCGTGCCCTTCCTCAGGCCGGCATCCGCCGCCAGAGCGTCCTGGGCACGTGGCGCATGACGGCGAAGACCCATCGGAGCACCCCGGGAACGTAGACGACCTGGGCGTCGCGCTCGAGGCCTCGGACGACCGACTCGGCGACGGCCTCGGGTGTGGTCGCGAACGGTGCCGGATCCATCCCCTCGGTCATGCGCCCCTTCACGAACCCGGGGCGCACGACCATCACGGACACGCCGGTGCCGGCGAGCGCGTCCCCGAGACCCTGGCTGAAGGCGTCGAGGCCCGCCTTCGACGAGCCGTAGACGAAGTTGGCCCGCCGGGCTCGGTCGCCGGCCACCGAGGAGAGCACCACGAGACGCCCATAGCCCTGGGCGCGCAGCCGGTCGGCGACCGCCACCATGGCGGCGGCGAGCCCGGTGAAGTTCGTGGTGATTACCCGGGCAGTCCCCACCGGGTCGTGCTCGTCGGCCTGCTGGTCGCCGAGCACGCCGGCGGCCACCAGCACCATGTCGAAGCCACCGAAGCGGTCGAAGAGCGACCGGACGAGCTCACCGTGCCCCTCGATGTCGGTCGCCTCGAAGCGAACGGCCTCCACCTGGTCGACCCCCGCCGAGCGGGCTCGCTCGACCGCCTCGGTGAGCCGCGGCCCCTCCCGTCCCGCCAGTACGACCGTGCGGCAGCGACGCCCGGCGACCGAGGCCACCACGGCCTGGGCGATCTCGGAGGCGCCGCCCAGCACGAGGAGCGACTGCGGCTGTCCGACGGCGTCGATCATCTGGTCTGCTCCCTCGGGGGATCGGCCGCGCGGGACGCGGCGGGTGTCGGGGCGTGGGTGGGGGCGGCGGAGCCTGGGCCGTCCTCGCACAAGCCGAGCCGGCGCCCCAGGTCGGAGCGGAGCACGCCGTCGGGGTCCACGCGCGCCCGGGTCGCCTTCCACTCGGCAAGGCGCGGGTACATGGCCTCGAAGTGGTCGCGCGAGACGCGTGAGTCCTTGGCGAGGTAGATCCGTCCGCCGGCGGCGACCACCTCGTCGTCGAGCTCGTCGAGGAGCCGGCCCAGGCCCGGGTGGCCGACCGGCAGGTCGAGGGCGAGCGTCCAGCCGGGCATCGGGAACGAGAGCGGGCCGGGGTCGCCAGGCCCGAACCGCTTGAGCACGGCGAGGAACGACGCCAGGCGGACCTTGGCGAGGCGGCCGATGACGCGCCGGACGACCTCTCCCTGATCGTCGCCCACGACGAACTGGTACTGGAGGAACCCCCGGCTGCCGTAGAGGCGGTTCCACGCCGCCACGCCGTCGAGGGGGTGGAAGAACCCGGTCATGTGGTGGGGCCGCCCGACTTCGCGCCGGGGCGCTTTGCGGAACCAGAGCTCGTTGAAGGCGCCCACGGTCAACGGGTTGAGCAGGCCGCTCGGGGGCGTGACCGGCACCGTCGCCAGCGTGCGCGGCACGAAGGCCCGGGCGCGGCGGGGGTCGGCACGGAGCTTCGTCGGCAGGTCGGCCAGGCGGGCGTGGTCGCCCCGGGTGAGGACCGAGCGGCCGAGGCGGGCGCCGGTCGCCTGGCAGTCGATCCACGCCACCGAGTAGTGGTAGCCGTCGTCGCCGGTGACCATCCGCTCCATCACGTCGTCGAGGTCGCGGGCCCGCTCCGTGTCGACGAGCAGGTAGCTCGTCTCGACGGGGATCATGGCGAGCGTGGCCTCGGTCACCACACCGGTCAAGCCCATGCCGCCGGCGGTCGCCCAGAAGAGCTCGGGGTCGCCCTCGGGGTCCACCCGCCGCGTGCCGGACGGGGTCGCCAGCGTGAGCGAGGTGACGTGGCAGGCGAAGCTGCCGTCGCGGTGGTGGTTCTTGCCGTGGATGTCGGCGGCGATGGCGCCGCCGACGGTGACCTGACGGGTGCCGGGCGTGACTGGCACGAACCACCCCTGGGGCACGAACCGCTCCATGAGCGACTCGAGGCTCGTGCCTGCGCCCACGGTGACGTGGCCGGTCTCGAGGTCGACGGCGGTCACGCTGTCCATCCACGTGCCGTCGACGACCACGCCGCCGGCGTTCTGGGCAGCGTCGCCGTAGCTGCGGCCCATTCCCCGGGCGATGATGCCGCGTCCCGACCCGAGCCGCCCGGCGGCCACGTCGGCCACCGCCGCCGCGGCGACGTCGGGGTGGACCGCCTCGACGACATCGGCCGCACTGGGCGCCGTGCGCCCCCAGCCGGTGAGGAGGGTGCGGACCACCACGGGCCCCGACGGGGCAGGGGACGACGGGGCAGCGGGCACAGTGGCGCGCTGCTCGGGAGTGGCGGGAGTGGCGGGAGTGGTCATGCGAGGTAGAGGCCGACGGCGAAGAGCCCGACCCACACGGCCCCGTAGAGCTGGAGGCGGTGGTCGTGGA
>JAJZJT010000092.1 GCA_021809995.1 Actinomycetes bacterium | reverse complement strand
GGTGCGCGACTGCGCGGTCGGAGTCTTTTTTTGGGACCCGGCTCCCCCGCCGCCGCTGGAGCCTCCCCCCCCGCCGCCGGAGCCTCCCCCGCCGCGGCTGGAGCCTCCCCCGCCGCCGCCGCCCGACGATCCGCCGGCGCCGCCGCCACCTCCGGCGCTGCCGCCGCCGTTGGAGCCACCGCTCTGGCCGCTGCCGGCTCCACCCACCACGACGGTGAGCGACGATCCGCCGCTGAGGCCCGTGAGGATGCCGGAGACCTTCCCGCCGGCGCCTCCGGACGCGCCGGCGCCTCCGGACGCGCCGCCTGCCCCTTCGAGCGTGACCGACACGGTCGACGTCGAGGTCGAGATGTACGCGGGGAGGGTCACCGTGTGGGTCCCCGGCCCGTACGTGCAGACGACCTCCGTGGCGGGAGAGTTCGTGCCGCACCCCGGGTGCGTCGACACGGCGGCGGTCGTCTGCACGGGCAGCGGGCCGGCGGGGACGGGTGGACGGGACGGGACGGGCGGTCCGCCGACGGGAGCCGACAGCGGGGGCACGACGGCGACCACGGCCACGACCGTGGCGAGCACCAGCGGAGCCCAGCCGCCCCGGGCTCGCGGCACGGCGACGGCACGGAGACGCCGGGTCGCGCGGGCTCCCGCGCGGGCGACCCGGCCGACGCCGTCCGCGGCTCCTCGGCTCGTGCGCACGATGCACGTCGACACACGCCGAGGGTCGGCGTTCGCGCTGGGTGGACGGGGGGCCTCCCCCTGGTGCCCCATCGCCGGCGCATGGTACTGCACCGCCACCGCAAATGCTCGGAACGTAGCGAGCCGACCAGCGGAGCGTGACCGACGGTCACTCGAGTGTGGTCAGACGGTTGACGGAGCGTGGTCAGCCGTCACGCCGCCGAACAGGACGGGCGAGACGGCGAGGGACGTGGGGTGGGCAGTGATGACGGCGAGGAGGACACGGAGCCCGCCGGGGCGGCGGTCCGCGGGGGACCGACTGGTGGGTCCCTCGATCGCACCGGGTCCGGTGCCTACACTGCGCCCGGCCGGGGCGCTCCGGTCAGGAGCGAGGAGGGAGAGGCATGGGAGCCGTCGCCGACGCCTACGCCGGGTGCCGCCTGCGGATCGGCGTCCTGGTCCGGGGCCTCGGAGCCGAAGCGGCGTCCCGGCCCGTCGCCGCGTGCCCGGGCTGGTCGGTCGCCGACGTCGTCTCCCACCTCGCCGGGGTGGTCGACGACGCCGTCCACGGGCGCCTCGACGGCGTGACGACCGCGCCGTGGACGGCGGCCCAGGTCGAGGCCCGGCGAGGGCGGCCGCTCGCCGACGTGGTGGAGGAGTGGGACGAGCAGGCGCCGCACTTCGAGTCCCTGCTCGACGCCGTCGGCGAGGCAGGGCACCAGGCGGTCACTGACGTGGTCACCCACGAGCACGACCTGCGCGCCGCGCTCGACGCGCCGGACGCCCGGACGTCGGATGCCGTGGGCATCGGGGTGCGCTTCGTCGCCCTCCACGTGGCCGAGGCCGCCCGCAGCCTCGGCCACCCCCTCCGTGTCGAGGTCGCCGGAGGACCCGCGGTGGGCCCCGACGACGCCGCCGTGGTGCTGCGCGGCGAGCGCTTCGAGCTGCTGCGGGCGATGACCGGTCGGCGGACCGCCGCCCAGCTCCGTCGGCTGGCATGGGAGGGCGACCCCGAGGGCGTCCTCGCCGCTTTCACCCACGGGCCGTTCCGCCCTCCCGTCGAGCCCGTCGAGGGCTCGACGGACTGACCCGGCGCTCCCGCCGTTGGGAGGGGCGCCGCCGGGGTGCCTCGTCGAGCGGCTCGGAAGGCCCACCCTCGCGCGGTCCGGTTCGGCGCGATCAGTGCGCCGACGCCCACGGCGCCCTACGATCCCGTACGAGGGCGTCGGAGACGTCGGCGTCCCGACGAGCAGGAGCGGGAAAGTCCCCGCACCACTGCGACGAGCGAGCAAGGGAGCGCCGATGTACCAGCGCATCGTGGTCGGGACCGACGGTTCCGAGTCGGCCGGCAAGGCCGTGGAGGCTGCAGCGGGCATCGCCCGCTCGTGGGGATCGGCGATCCACGTGGTCACCGCCTACCGCCCGTCGGACCCCGGCATGGGGAGCTTCGCCGGCGCGGCGCTCGCCGACGCCGACGCCGACCGCCTCCTGAAGGAGGAGGCGGCACGCCAGATCGCCCGCCAAGCCGTCGACGAGTGGTGCGGCGGTCTCACCGCCGAGGCGCACGCGGTCGGCGAGGACGCTGCCGACGCCATCCTCGCCACCGCGAAGTCGGTCGGCGCCGACCTCATCGTCGTGGGCAGCCGTGGGATGCGCGGTGCGCGGCGGTTCCTCGGCAGCGTGCCGAACTCGGTGTGCCACGGTGCCGAGTGCGCGGTGCTCGTGGTCAAGACCGACTAGCGGCGTCCCGGCCCTGGCGAGCCGGCGGGCGGACTGCCGGCGGGCGCTTCGGCCTCAGGACGACTCGGCCACCTCCTTGAGGGCCGCCAGGGTCTGCGGTATGCCGTTGCGGGCGCTGTCCTCGCGCGCCGCGACCTCGGCGGGTGCGCCGTCGCCGAAGCGCTCGTCGAACCGGGCGAGACCGTCGGGGAGGAACGCCCACGACTCGGTCACCTCGGTCCCGCCCTCCACCGGTGCGAAGGTGTAGCCCCATCGGACGAACGACCCCCCGACCACGAAGGCGAACTCGCGACCGCGCTCGGCCACCACGACCCGCGAGCGCGTCTCCCACGTCCGCTCGGGCGTCACGTTGCGGCCGGTGAACCAGGCACCGGGCACCGCGCTCGCTCCCTCGTCCCACCAGCACGCCTTGCACACCGGGCTCCACTCACCCATGCGGGTGACGTCGGCGACCAGGTCGTAGACGACCTCGGGCGGCGCATCGATGACGACGGAGGCGGAGAAGGTCAGGTCGGGCACGCCGCCAGTATCCCCGCTCCACGCCCTCGGTGGCACGGCAGCCGACGCTCGGCCATGACAGGATCGGCCCCGTGCCGTCGCTGACCGCCATGGACGAGCACCTCGTCCACCAGCTCCCCGAGCCCCTGCCGAACGTCGTCTCGCACCACCCGCACTGGCGCGAGAGCTACTTCTTCGTGGCCCATCGTCCCGACGACCTCGGCGACGTCGTCATCCTCACGCTCGCCTCCTATCCGCAGCGGCGGGAGCTCGACTCGCTGCAGATGGGCCGGGTCGCCGGGGTCCCCGTGCTGGGCCGGCACGCCCGGCCCTACGCCGGCGACCCCCACACACCCGACGTGGGCGCGGCTCGGGTCGAGATCGTGCGCCCCTACGAGGAGGTCCACCTCTGGGCCGACCCGGACCGCTGCGAGCTCGGGATGGACCTCACCTTCCGGGCCCGCACCCGCCCCTACGGGCTGCGGCGGGGCACGATGCGCTGCGGGGACGAGGTGATCTGGGACCAGAGCCACGTCCTCCAGTCGGGCACCTACCACGGCACCTACCAGGTCGGCGGCACCGTCACCGAGGTCGACGGCTGGTGGGGCCAGCGCGACCACTCGTGGGGGGTCCGCGACCACGGGCGCTGCCCGCTGTGGCTGTGGCTGCAGGTGCAGCTCCCTGACGGCTTCCTCGGGGTGTGGCACTGGGAGCTCGCCAACGGGACCCGCGTGTACACCGACGGGTGCTGGGCGGCGACGGACGGGAGCGACCCTGTCCCGCTCGTCGACTTCTCCCACGACCTCGCCTGGGTGGACGAGGTGGGCACGCCGGTCGCCTACGGGCGTGACGGCTCGGCTGTCGCCGGGCTCCGCGGGACGGCGGCCTTCACCCTCGAGGACGGGCGCACGGTGAGGGTCGAGGCCGAGGGCGCCTTTGCGCGCCCCTACGAGCCGTTCCACCGCGGCGGTCTCAACCAGGTTCGGGTCGCGACCGACGACGGGCGCGCGGGGACGGCCATCTTCGAGGTCACCGGGGCACGGCACCACCGCTACTTCCCCGACACCGACGTCGACGGTGAGCTGCCGACGTGACGATCCCCACCTCACCCGACGAGCTCGACCCTGCCTGGCTCACCGAAGTGCTGGGCGGAGCAGGTGTGCTCGACGGCGCCGGGGTGGTGGCCGTCGAGCGCACGCCGACCGGTACCGGGCAGATGTGCGACACCTTCCGCCTCGCGCTCGCCTACGACCGCCCCACCGACGCGCCGACCTCGGTGGTCGCCAAGGTGCCGGCGGCCGATGAGGCCAGCCGCCAGGCGGCCATGGCCCTGCGCTGCTACGAGATCGAGGTGCGCTTCTACCAGGAGCTCGCCGGCACCTTGCCGGTCCGGACGCCGCGCGCCTACCACGCCGAGATCGAGGCGGGCACCCCCCGCTTCGTCCTTGTCGTCGAGGACCTGGCGAGCGGCCGTGCCGGCGACCAGCTCGCCGGGTGCACGCCGGACGAGGCGGCCGTGGCCGTCGACGAGCTGGTCCGGCTCCACGCCCCCCGCTGGGAGGACCCCTCGCTCGCGGAGCTCGAGTGGCTCCACCGCGACCCCGAAGGTTCGCGCCAGTTCTTCCTCGACCTCCTCCCACAGCTGTGGGACGGGTTCCGGGTCCGCTACCACGAGCGCGTCACGCCCGAGGTCCACCGGGCCGGTGAGGCGCTCTTCGGCCGGCTCGAGGCATACCTGGGAGCCGACACGGGTCCCTCGACGGTGACCCACGGCGACTACCGGCTGGACAACCTCCTCTTCCTCTCCGGTGAGCACCGCGACGACGTGCTCGACGGCAGGGCAGACGGCAGCACCGGTGGCCGGGTCGCCGTCCTGGACTGGCAGACCGCCGGCCACGGACCCGCGCTCGCGGACGTCGCGTACTTCATCGGGGCGGGGCTCCAGCCCGAGGAGCGCAGGGCCCACGAGCACGACCTCGTCCGGCGGTACCACCGTGGACTGGTGGCAGCCGGGGTGCCCGACTACCCGTGGGAGCAGTGCTGGGCCGCCTACCGACGTGGGAGCTGGTCGGGTCTCGTGATGGCCGTCGCCGCGTCGATGCTGGTCGAGCGCACCGAGCGCGGTGACGACATGTTCCTGGTCATGGCCGGGCGGCATGCCCGCCACGCCCTCGACCTCGACGCCGCCGCCGTGATCGGCTGACGGCCGGCCGGACAGCCCCAGGTGGGGCCGGCGGGCCACCTCTGGGCGCGCAGCGGCCGGCAGGACAGCCCCAGGCGGGGCCGGCCGGGCTGCCGAGACGGGCCGTCGGCTGCAATGATCGGGTCGGCCCCCGGCGACGGCCGCCGCCGGGGGCACGGCGCCGAGGACAGGAGAAGCCGTGGGAGACGCGCTCGGAACGCTGGACGCCACCGGCCAGGCCGAGCTGGTGCGGAGCAAGGCGGCGTCGCCGACCGAGCTCGTCGAAGCGGCGATCGCCCGCATCGAAGCGCTCGACGGCCGGCTCAACGCCGTGATCCACCGCCGCTTCGAGGCGGCGCTCGCGGAGGCAGACGCCCTCGCCGCGAGCTCGGCCGGGCCCCGAGGGGCCGACGGGGGCCCAGGCGCGCCGTTCGCCGGCGTCCCGGTCCTCCTCAAGGACCTCGGGGCTCCGATGGCCGGCGAGCCGCACTACGCGGGCACGGCGTTCGCCCGCGACGCCGGGTTCCGTGCCCCGCACGACGGCTTCATCGTCGAGAAGCTCCGCGCCGCCGGGTTCGTGGTGCTGGGCCGGACGAACTGCCCCGAGCTCGGGACGACCGTCACCACGGAGCCGGTCACCTACGGACCGTCGCGCAATCCGTGGTCCACCGAGCACACGACCGGCGGCTCGTCGGGCGGCTCGGCGGCCGCCGTCTCCTCGGGCATGGTGGCTGTGGCCCACGCCAACGACGGTGGCGGGTCCATCCGCATCCCCGCCAGCAACTGCGGGCTGGTCGGCCTGAAGCCCAGCCGCGGGCGCGTGAGCCCCGGCCCCGACCCGAGCGAGGCGGTGTGGGCCGGCTCGACGATCGACCACGTGCTCACCCGCACCGTGCGCGACTCAGCCGCACTGCTCGACGTGCTGAGCGGCGAGATGCCCGGTGATCTGTTCGTCGCCCCGCCTCCGGCGCGGCCGTTCGCCGAGGCCGTCTCGGCGGACCCCGGACCGCTCCGGGTCGCCTACTGGGACGCACCCGCCCTCGAGCACCTCGGTGTCGCCGAGGAGTGCGCCCACGCCGTGCGTGCCACGGCGACGGCCCTCCAAGAGCTCGGCCACGCGACCGAACGAGCCCGCCCCGACGCGCTGTGCGACCCCACCTTCGAGGACCACTTCCTCGTCCTCGTCACCACCGCCGTGGTCGCCGACTTGGCAGCCTGGAGCGAGGCCCTCGGGCGCACGGTCGAGGTGTCGGAGCTCGAGCCGGCGAACCAGCTCTTCGCCGCCCTCGGGGCGGCACACGACGGGGCTGCCTACCTACGGGCCGTGCTCTGGTGCGAGGCGTGGCGTCGCCAGATGGCGTCCTTCTTCGTCCCGGGCGGCTACGACCTCCTCGTCACTCCGGTGCTCGCCTACCCGCCCGCCCGGATCGGCGAGCTCACCGACCCCGAGCACGGGCTCGAGCGCGTCCTGGCGACCCTGCAGTACACGGCGCAGTTCAACGTGAGCGGCCAGCCGGCCGTCTCGCTGCCGCTTCACTGGAGCGCCGACGGGCTACCCGTCGGCGTCCAGCTCGTCGCCGCCTACGGCCGCGAGGACCTGCTCCTGTCGGTTGCCGCCCGGCTCGAGGAGGCGCGCCCCTGGTCCGAACGAGTGCCGCCCGTCCACGCCTGACCACCCGATCCGGGTGGGCACCCGCCGGAGCGGGCACGCGCCGTGGGGCCCCCGACACCGCTGCCGGTGCGATCCGAGGCACGATGTGGGCCGCCGGCACCGGTGCGACCGCCAGCCGGGCGGCCCGGAGCACGGGCACGCGACGGGCACCGACGCCCGAGGAGGCTCGATGATCGAAGCACGAGGCCTGACCAAGCGGTACGGCACGACCGTGGCGGTCGACGACCTGTCCTTCGAGGTCCGCCCCGGGCAGGTCACCGGGTTCCTCGGCCCCAACGGGTCGGGGAAGTCGACGACGATGCGCATGATCATGGGGCTCGACCACCCGAGCGCGGGGTCGGTCACCGTCAACGGGCGCCGCTACGGCGACCTCCCCAGGCCGCTGCGCGAGGTGGGGGCGCTGCTCGAGGCGAAGGCGATCCACCCCGGACGGAGCGCCTACAACCACCTCTGGTGCCTCGCCCAGACCAACGGCATCCCCCGGTCTCGCGTGGACGCCGTGCTCGAGCTGGTCGGCCTGGCCGACGTCGCCCGACGGCGGGCCGGAGCGTTCTCCCTCGGTATGGGCCAGCGCCTGGGCATGGCCGCCGCCCTCCTCGGCGACCCGGGCGTGCTCCTCTTCGACGAGCCCGTCAACGGCCTCGACCCCGAGGGCATCCGGTGGGTCCGCAACCTCCTGAAGGGGCTCGCCGCCGAGGGTCGGACGGTGTTCGTCTCGAGCCACCTCATGAGCGAGATGGCTCTCACCGCCGACCACCTGGTGGTGATCGGGCGCGGCAGGCTCATCGCCGATCTGCCCGTCCAGGAGTTCATCGCCCAGAGCTCGCGCCAGTACGTACGAGCCCGCTCGCCCGAGCCCGCTCGCCTGGCCGAATTGCTGCGCTCCGCCGGGGCGACCGTGGTCGCCGAGACGGACGGGTCGCTCACCGTCACCGGTCTCGCCATGGCCGACGTCGGCGAGGTGGCCGCACGCAACCAGGTCGTCCTCCACGAGCTCTCGCCACAGGCGGGTTCGCTCGAGGACGCCTTCATGGAGCTGACCAACGACAGCGTCGAGTACCGGGGCGACGTCACCACCGACGCCGCAGCTGCCGCCAGGCACGCGCCGGTGGGCGCACTGACGACCGACCCGCTGTCCGACCTGGCGAGGTGACCCGATGACGACGACCACTCCCCCGAACGCCGTTCCTGCCGGCACAGCAGTGCCGCTGTCGCCGGCGACCGGCCGCCTCTCACCTGTCGACGTGCTCCGGTCCGAATGGACCAAGCTCCGCTCGGTGCGCTCGACCGTGTGGAGCCTCGCCGCCCTGGCGGTCGCCACCGTCGGGCTCGGGGCGATCATCACCGCGGTGTCGAACAACCGCTGGCGCACCTTCACGCTCGTCGAACGGTTGAGCTTCGACCCGACGAGCCGGAGCCTGCGGGGCGTCTTCCTCGCCCAGCTGGCGATCGGGGTGCTCGGCATCCTGGTGATCACCAGCGAGTACGGCACGGGGATGATCCGGGCCACGCTCACCGCCGTGCCGCGTCGGCCGCTCGTGCTCGCCGCCAAGACGGCCGTCTTCGGAGCGGTTGCCCTGGTCGTGAGCGAAGTGGTGACGTTCGCCGCCTTCTTCGTCGGGCAGAGCCTGCTGAAGAGCCCCGTTCCCCACGCCACGCTCGGGCAGCCCGGGGTGGCACGGGCGGTGGTCGGCAGCGGCATCTACCTCGCCGTGCTCGGGCTGTTCGCCCTCGGCATCGGGTCGCTCATCCGCCACACCGCCGGGGCCATCAGCATCTTCGTCGGGGCCCTGCTCATCCTCCCGCTCATCCTCAACGCCTTCCCGGCCTCGGTCCAGCAGACCCTCTCCAAGTTCCTGCCGCTCACCGTCCTGCAGGCGATGATCTCGACCCAGCCGAGACCCGACACGTTCGCCCCGTGGACGGGCCTGGGGCTGATGGCGATCTACGCGGCGGTCGTCCTGGTGGCGGCCGGCGTGCTCTTCGTCCGCCGCGACGCCTGAACCGGGCACGGGGCACACCGTCCCGGTCGGCAGTGGCCCGGTCTGCGTCCTGGCGGACAGACCTGGCGGGGAGGATGATGGGCTCACCATGGCCGTGCACCCCCTCGCACCAGGGCCGTCGCCGACGGTCCCCTGGCCAGGCCGAGCCCGCCCGTCCGCCCGTCGTTCCGGGTCGCGCCGTGCCGCCCTCGTCGGTTCCGCGCTGTCCGTCGTCCTCGTC
The DNA here is from genome assembly GCA_021809995.1 of Actinomycetes bacterium. GTDB lineage: Bacteria > Actinomycetota > Acidimicrobiia > Acidimicrobiales > RAAP-2 > JAJZJT01. The sequence continues at coordinate 1,459 of JAJZJT010000092.1, read as the reverse complement.
GCCGTGCTGGCCGGGGCGATGGTGCCCCTGCGCGACCACCTGAACGTCGCGACGGCTGCCCTCGTCCTCGTGGTCCCCGTCGTGGCGGGCGTCGCCGTCGGGGGGTTCGCGGCCGGGATCGTGGCGACCGTCACGGGTTTCGTCGCCTACGACTTCCTCTTCATCCCGCCCTACTCCACGCTGTCGGTGGGCGCAGCGCAGAACTGGGCCGCGCTCGGCGTGTACGCCGTCGTCATGGTGGTGGTCGCCCGCGTCGTGGCCCGGCTCGACGCAGCACGTGCCGAGGCCCAGTACCGGGCCGAGGGCGTCCGCCGGCTCTTCGACCTCTCGGAGCTGCTCGTGCGCGACCTGGCGGTCGACGAGCTCCTCGAGACGATCGTCGACGCCATGGTGCCGTCGTTCTCCCTCGACGGGGCCGCGCTGCTGCTGCCGTCGGGGACGGGCCTCGAGCTCGTGGCCTCGGCCGGCCGGCCGCTCGACGAGGACGAGCTCGACCGCCTCTCCGCCCACTCGGCCGTGCCGGTCACCGTCGGCCGGACGGCAGCCCGCCAAGGTGACGTGCAGGTCGTCGCGCTCGAGGCGTCGGGCCGGGCGATCGGGCTGCTCGCCCTGCGCGGCCCCGCAGAGAACAGGAGCGACCGCGACCTGCTCGGCGCGTTCGCCAACCACCTCGCCCTCGCCCTCGAGCGCTCACAGCTGCGCGAGCAGGCGGTCCGGGCGCGCCTCCTCGAGGAGGTCGACCGGCTCCGGCGCTCGCTCGTCGGCGCCGTCTCCCACGACCTGCGGACACCGCTCGCCACCATCAAGGTGGCGACCTCGACCCTCCTCGACGCCGGCGCGCCGGTCACGCCCGTCGACGCCGCCGAGCTCGTCGGCCTGGTCGACGCCCAAGCCGACCGGCTCGAGCGCCTGGTGTCGAACCTCCTCGACATGACACGCATCCAGTCGGGCGCGCTCGAGCTCCGACGGCGGGCCGTCGCGGTCGCCGGCATCGTCGACGAGGCGATCGCCCTCGTCTCCACCTCGCCCGAGCCCGCGCCCGTCTCGATCCTCGTGCCCCGCGACCTCCCCGACGTCGACGTCGACCCCGTCCTCGTCCGCCAGGTACTGGCCAATCTCATCGACAATGCCGTGCGTCACGCGCCCGAGGGCGCGCCGGTGACCGTCGCGGCGACTCGCCGACCCGGTGGGCGAGTCGAGGTGGCCGTCGAGGACCGGGGGTCAGGCGTCGCGGCCGACGAGCGCACCACGATCTTCGAGATGTTCAACCGCCGCGAGGCGGGTGGGCGGGGGGGCCTCGGCCTCGCCATCGCCAAGGCGTTCGTGGAAGCCCACGGCGAGCGCATCTGGGTCGAGGACGCACCGGGGGGCGGTGCACGGTTCTGCTTCACCCTGCCGTCCGCCGCCAACCTGCCCGCCGCCGGCCCCGCCGTCACCACCCTCCCCGCCGCCGGGACCG
>JAJZJT010000091.1 GCA_021809995.1 Actinomycetes bacterium | reverse complement strand
GCCAAGGGCACGGGCGCCCCGAAGGCAGCGGCCGCCCGGGCGACGCGACCGGAGCGCGCCGGCCACTGAGCGCTCCGGTCGCCGGAGCACCTCAGCGCAGCGCGACCGGGTTGACGGGTGAGCCGAGGCCGCCGGTGATGGGCAGGGGCGTGGCGTCGAGGAGGAAGGTGTAGCGCCCGTCGGCGGCACAGGCGTCGGCCAGGTCGTCGAGGAACCAGTTCTGTCCCTGGGTCAAGCCCATCTCGACGAGATGGAGCACGTGGACCGGCAGATAGAGCGCCTCGTCCTCGCACGGGTAGACCTCGAGCACCATCGTGTCGGTGGCCACGGCGGCGACGTCGTGGCGACGCAGCCAGCGCGCGGTGGACACCGTGAGACCGGGAGCAGGCCACGTGTAGGCGGCGAGGTCGCGCACGGGGGGCTTGCCGCCGATCCCGGGGCGACCAGGGAGGGCGAGGTGGGCGGCTTGGCCCGTGCGCACGAGCACGACGTCGCCCGGCTCGACGTCGGTTCCCGCCAGGTCGCAAGCGGCGTCGAGGTCGCCCGCCGTCACCGGCTCGCCCGGCGCGAGCAGCTCGACGTCCTTGGCCCGGGCGACGTCGAGGAGCACGCCTCGAGACACGAGCGTCGAGACGTTGTGGATCCCCAGGCGGACGGCGCCGCGGTCGGTCACCTCGGTGGCGGGGTAGCCGTTGTAGAGGCGCTTGCCCTCCGGGCCTGCGCCGTAGGAGACGTGCGCCAGGCCGTCCCAGTGCGTCGCGCACTGGGTGGCCAGGACGAGGACGTCCTCCGAGGAGGCAATCCACTCGGGGTCGTCGGAGAGGGGCCGGTTCACGCACACGAGGTCGAGGTGTGGGTTGACGCGACCCTCGATGAACCCGAGCTGGATCCCCTCTTCCTCCGACAGCGGCAGGCCGAGCGGGAAGGCCACCCCGTCGCGTACCGCCGCCACGCCCCGGCGCCGGGCCCCGGCGTCGATCAGGTTGAGCGTGCCGATCCGGTCGTCGGGACCGAAGCGGCCCCAGTTCGACACCTCGGCGGCCACGTCGGCGAACCAGGACGGCACCTGGTCGGAAAGGGGCGCAGGCACCGGGCGGGTCAGCTCGACCAGATGATCGACTGGAGCTCGGAGTACGCCTCGAGGCCGGTGTCGCCACCGTCGCGACCCAGCCCGCTGAGCTTGAAGCCGCCAAAAGGGGCGTCCATGTTCCGCTGTGCGGTGTTGACCCCGACGTGCCCGGCGCGCAGTTGCTTGGCCACGGCGAAGGCTCGGGCCGTGTCGCGCGAGAAGACGTAGTCGTAGAGCCCGTACGACGTGTCGTTGGCGATGGCGACGCCTTCTTCGTCGTCGTCGAAGGGGATAGCGGTGACCACCGGACCGAAGACCTCCTCGCGGGCGACCCGCATCCGGTTGTCGCCGACCACGAGGGTGGGCTCGACGTAGTAGCCGACGTCGAGGTGCGCGGGCCTGCCGCCGCCACAGACGACCTCGCCTTCGGCGCGCCCCGACTCGACGTAGCCGAGGACGCGCTCGCGGTGCGCCGCGGAGATGACCGGTCCGACCACGGTCGCCGGGTCGGTCGGGGGGCCGACTGTCAGTTTGCCGGCGAACGCCGCCAGGCCTTCGACGACCTGGTCGAAGATGCTGCGGTGCACGACAGCCCGGGTCGGCGCCGTGCAGATCTGCCCCGAGTGGAACGCCCACGTCGAGCCGATCGCCGTGACCGCGGTGCGGACGTCCGCGTCGGCGAACACCAGTGCGGCGCCCTTGCCGCCCAGCTCCATCAGGAGCCGCTTCATCGTCGGCGCACCGTCGGCTGCGATCCGCTGGCCGACAGCCGTCGAGCCGGTGAAGCTCACCATGTCGACGTCGGGCGAGGTGGCGAGGGCCGCCGCCGGCTCCGTCCCCTCGGCGCTCACCAGGTTGACGACGCCGGACGGGAAGCCGACCTCGTGGAGCACGCGGGCCAGCTCGACGACGGCGAGCGGGTCCTGGGGGGCGGGCTTCAGGACGACCGTGTTGCCCATGGCGAGCGCCGGCGCGACCTTGCCGGCCATGTTGGTGAGGGGGAAGTTGTAGCTGGCGATGCAGGCCACGACGCCGACGGGCTGGCGATAGGCGAGGGCGCTGACCAGTCCTCCCGGAGCGAGCGGCGTGGCGCTCGTCACGACGGGTGGGAGCATCCGCTCCTGCACGTGGCGGATGTCGCGCGAGTAGCGGTCGAACCGGTCAGCGCACACGGGGACCTGCATGCGTGACCCGACCGAGGCCGTCGCCCCCGTCTCGGCGATGACCAGCGGGACGAGGTCGTCGTTGCGTGCCCGGATCGCCTTGGCCGCGGCGGCGAGGAGGGTGAGCCGCTCGTGGACCGGCGTCGCCGCCCACGCCGGGAAGGCGTCGCGGGCCGCCGCGGCCGCCGCCTCGGCGTCGGCGACCGAGGCGTTGGGGGCCTGGCCCACCGGCCGCTCCGTTGCCGGGTTGACGACGGTGTAGGTGCCACTTTCCGCCTCGACCCACGCCCCGCCGATGAGGAGCTTCGTTTCGTCGCGCCGGACCTGGCCGGTCGCCTCGCCCTGCCCCATCTGGCAGCTCCCTCTCCTCGCCCGCCGCCTCGGTCTGACGGCGCGTCAGCAGTGTAGGCGCGTCAGTGCGCCTTCGACGTCTCGACGGTGTCGGTGTCGCGTCCCGAGCGGAGGAGGGTGCCGGGCACCTCCCCCGTCGAGGCCCCGTCCGACACGGTCTCGACGCCGTTGACCAGCACCCGCACGACGCCAGTCGACGCGGCGACCAACCGCGGGCTCTCGCCGGGGAGGTCGTGCACGAGCGTGGCCGGCTCGGAGCCCACGGCCTCGGGGTCGAAGACCATCAGGTCGGCGTGCATGCCCGTGGCGACGCGTCCCCGGTCGCGCAGCCCGAAGAGCCCGGCTGGAGCTTCGGTCATCAGCTGGACGGCTCGCTCGAGGGTGACGAGCTGCCTGCCCCGAAGGCAGTCGCCGAGGAACGCCGTCGGGTAGTTCGCGCCGCACATCCGGTCGAGGTGGGCTCCAGCGTCGGAGCCGCCGAGCATGACGCCAGGATCGTCCCAGATGGCCGCCCGTGCCTGCCACGACGCGTCGTCGCCGTCGGAGGGCTTGGGCCACAGCACCGTGCGCAGACCATCCGCCACGACGACGTCGAGGAGGGCGTCGAAGGGCGCCTTGCCCTGCTCCGCGGCGATCGAGCCGACGTCGCGCCAGCCCAGGCCGGCGTTCTCGGGGGCGTAGGTGTCCCCGATCACGTAGTTGGCCCAGCCGGAGAGGCGGCGGAAGACGCCGGCCTGCTCCGAGCGGGCGCGCGCATCGAGCTCGGCGCGGACCTCGGGCTTGGCCAGTGCGGCGAGGCGTTCGGGCTCGGGGAGCCCCATGACGTCGCCCCACCCCGGGATGAGGAAGAGCGCGCAGTGGGTCCGGAAGCTCATGTTCATGGGGACGAGCGTGGGCATGGTCAGGGCGACGATGCGGCCGCCGGCGCCGGCTGCCCGACGGGACGCCTCGAGCTGGCGGGCGGTCTTGTCGGGTGTGCGCGAGTCGACCGTGAGGACGTTCCAGTTGAGGGGCCGGCTCGCCGTGGCGCTCATGGCCACCATCAAGTCGATCTCGTCGTCGGAGAACGTGTCGAGGCACCCGTTGGTGATGTACTCGAGGGTCGTGCCCGGGTGGCGGCGCACCTCGGTGCAGAAGGCGAGCAGCTCGGCGCGGTCGGCTGACCGCGACGTGATGGGGTTGCCGTCGCCGTCGGAGTGGGTCCGTGACTGCGACGAGGAGAACCCCAGGCCGCCCGCTTCGAGGGAGGCGGCGAGCAGGGCCGTCATGGCAGCCACCTCTGCCTCGGTGGCGACCTCGCCGGCGCGCTCGGCGCCCAGGACGTAGCGCCGGAGGGCACAGTGGCCGACCAGGAACCCGGCGTTGACCCCGAGGGACCCCTCCAGCCGACCGAGGAACTCGCCGAAGCTCTCCCAGTCCCAGGGGACGCCGGACTCGAGCGCGGCGAGCGGCATGCCTTCCACCTTGGCCATCATCCGGCGCAGGTAGTCGTGGTCCTCGGCCTTGACGGGTGCCAGCGTGAAACCGCAGTTGCCCCCGACCACCGTGGTCACGCCGTGGACGTTGGAGGGCGACGCGGAGGGGTCCCAGAAGAGCTGGGCGTCGTAGTGCGTGTGCGGGTCGATGATCCCGGGCGCCACCACCAGACCGTCCGCGTCGAGCTCGACGGCCCCGGTCTCCTCGACGTCGCCGACGGCGACGATCCTCCCGCCGGCCACGCCCACCGAGCCGCGACGGGGCGGCGAGCCGGTGCCGTCCACGACCAGGCCGTTGCGGATCACGTAGTCGAGCATGAGCGTCGGCTCCCTCCCGTCCTCGACGGGGCCGTCCCGGCGCCCCGCCCTCCAATATCTGACACGTCGTCAGCTTATGGCACGGTCGGCGGCCCGGCCCAGCAGCGCGCTCGGGGGCCGTCGAGGCCGCCGATGCTAGGTTCCGGGCATCGTCGTCGTCTGGCTCCGTGACTCCTTGCTCCCGGTGGTCGTGCTCGTCCTCGGAGCGATCCTCGTCGCCCGCTTCGTCCACTGGGCGGGTGCGGCGCGTCGCGCCTCGATCGATGCCCACATCAAGGCGACCATCGAGTCCGGGTCCGTGGCGTCCGAGGAGGTCAAGCGGTCGCGCGCCGTGAGCCAGGCCGTCGAGTGGGCCGTCGTCGCCCTCGTGTACTTCGTTGCCGCGATCGTCGGCATCGACCGCCTGGGCATCCCCCTCACGACGCTCGTCGCCCCGGCGACCGTCGTGGGCATCGGCCTCGGGTTCGGGGCCCAGCAGCTCGTCGGCGACCTGCTCGCCGGGTTCTTCCTGCTGGCCGAGCACCAGTTCGCCTTCGGCGACGTCATCCGCCTGTCGGTGCCCGGGCAGGCTGCGGGCGTCACCGGGACGGTCGAGGAGCTCACGCTCCGGGTGACCAAGATGCGGACCGCCCAGGGCGAGCTCATCGTCGTGCCGAACAGCGCGCTCCGCCAGGTCACGAACTTGTCGAAGGAGTGGTCGCGCGCGGTGATCGACATCCCCGTGCCCGTGACCGAGGACCTCGAGCAGGTGACCGGGCTCCTGCGCGACGTGGTGGACGCCATGGCGGCTGATCGCAGGTGGCACGACGTGCTGCTCGGTGCCCCGGTGGTGGCGGGGGTCGAGACGATCGACGTCGGCTACGTGCAGCTCCGCCTCATCGCCCGGACGCTCCCTGGCCGCCAATTCGACGTCGGCCGCGAGCTCCGTCTGCGGGCCGCCGTGGCTCTCCGGGCGGCCGGCGTCATCTCGCCGTCGATCGGCGACGGCACCACGGCAGGACCGCCATGAGCGACGCGGACTCGCCGCCCACCGGCCCCGTCGTCCTGGCTTCTCACCGCAGCGGCCTGACCGCCTGGCTCAGCAGGCCCGTCCACCACCGGCTGCGTGTCCGCTGGTCGACGGTCCTCCTCGCCGTGGGCTTCCTCGGGCTCGGTGCCCTCTACCTCCGGGTCCCGCACGCCAAGCCCGTCACCTACTACGTACGCGCCGTCCCCGACACGACGACGCCTGCCGCCACGCCGACGACGGTGGCAGGCCGGCGCGTCCCTGCGGAGGCGTCGGCCAGCTCGACGACCACGACGTCAGCCGCCGCGGTGTCGTCGACCACGACCACCACGGCGTCAGAGCCGTCCACCACCACGTCGATGACCGGCTCCTCCACCTCCTCGACCGCCGCCTCCGCCCGAGCCACCCCGTCGTCCACCTCGTCGACCACCACCTCGACCACCTCGACGACCACCTCGAAGGCGGCGGCCGGGGCCACGACGACGACCCGGCCGACCGGGGGCTGAGCCGGCCGGTCGCACCGGCAGCAGCTACGCCCCGGGGACGAGAGGGACGACCTGCTCGCCGAAGGCGGTCACCTGGTCGACCAGCTCGGCGGCGCTGCGGGAAGGGAACCGGACCTGCACCTGCCCGGCCCCTGCTTCGGCGTAGCCGGCGAGGTGCTCCGCGAGCCGGCCAGGTGGTCCCGTGACGGTGCCTCTGGGCAGGTCCAGGTCCGGTGGGGGCTTCCCGACGTAGAGCGGCTCGCACAGTGCGCCCACGTCGATCGGGCATCCGGGGCGCAGCTCGTCGCGCAGGGCCCGCAGCCGTGCCACCGCGTCGGCGTCGGGGCCGACGGTCTGCGGTAGCCACCCGTCGGCGAGACCGGCCGCCCGGCGCAGGGCGGCCGGTGACGAGCCGCCGACCCAGATCGGCGGTCGGGGCTGTTGGACGGGCCGAGGCCCGACGCCGAGGCCCTCGGCCGGCCAGCGGGGGCCCGGCAGGGCGGGGAACTCGTCGGTGAGGCCCGCAGCGAGCGCCGCGACGGCCTCGTCGGTCGCCCGCCCGCGTTCGGCGAAGGAGGGGCCGAGGAGGTCGAGCTCCTCGACGACGTGGCCGGCCCCCACGCCGCAGATGACCCGGCCCTTCGAGAGGACGTCGAGGGTGGCGAACTCCTTGGCGGCGCGCAGCGGGTGCCGCAGGGCGACCACGTAGATGTGGGAGAGGAGCCGGACCCGGGCGGTGACGCCGGCCAGCCACCCGAGGGTGGCAACGGTGTCGTACCAGGTGGTGCTCATCGCCGCAGCCAGCCGGGTGGGGATCGCCGTGTGGTCGCACACCCCCACGTAGAAGAAGCCGGCGCCGTCACAGGCCTGGGCTACTGACGCGAGCTCGTCGGGACCAGCGGTGGCCTCCCATGCCTGTGCGTAGAGGGTCGACTGGGACTGGACGGGCAGCTGGAGCCCGAAGACGAGCCGGCCGGCTGGCAGGACGGCCACCGCGTGCTCCGGCGTCGCCGGCCTGGTCGGGCTGGCGGACGACGCACGGCCGGACGGTGGGGTCGCAGCAGTCATGATGGGCTCCTCGGTCAGGGTGGGGGAAGCGTCGCCCCCAGCCAGGCGGCGGCCTCGGCGGCGGTGACGAACTGGTTGGCGTGCACGCGTGCCCGCTTGAGGAGGAGGTGCACGGGGGACTCCCAGGTGAACCCCGTGCCTCCGTGGACCTGCACGCAGGCGCGGCCGTTGCCGACGGCCGCGTCGTCGGCGAGCACCTTGGCCTCGGCGGCGGCGACGTCGGGGTCGCCGACGCCAGGCTGGTCGGCCGTGACGCCGGCGGCCTGCACGGCGACCTGGGCGAGGGTCCTTCGGACCTCCATGTCGGCACAGAGGTGCTTGACCGCCTGGAAGCTCCCGATGGCCCGTCCGAACTGCTTGCGCTCGGTGGCGTAGCAGGCGGCCAGCTCGGTGGCGGTCCGGGCCAGGCCGACCTGGAGCGCGGCGGTGAGCACGGCCCCGTCGCGGCGCCACCGAGCTGCGACCTCAGGCCCGGCGACGGGCTCGCCCCGGGGGAGGGCCCGGGCCGTCCACACCGGCGTGAGTGGGTCGAGCGGCCGTGCAGCCGCTGTCGCGTCGACGTCGGCGGGCGTGACGAGGGAGACGCCGCCGTCGTCGAGGACGGCCACCACGTCGACGTCGGCCAGGTGCTCGAGGACGACCGGGACGACGCCGCCGCCACCACCGGGCGGCACGACGACGAGCCCGACGACCGTGCTGCCCTCGGCGGCGCCGTCGACGAGACCGGCGGCGAGGTGCGTGGCGACGAGCGGTCCGGGGACGAGGGCGCGCCCGAGCTCCTCGAAGACGAGCGTGGCCTCGGCCAGGCCCAGCTCCGCGCCGCCGGCGTCCTCGGCGAGGCGGAGCGAGAAGACGCCGGTGGCGGCGAGGTTGGACCAGCGGGCTCGGTCGACCACTGCCGGTGCGCCCTCCAGCGAGCGGACCGCCTCGAGCGGGTACTCGCTGACGAGGACCCGGGCGATGGCGTCGGCGAGGTCGACCTGCGAGGCGGTCAGCTCGAAGTCCATCCCCGTCTCCCGTCCCCTCCCGTCGCCACCGGCGGCTCCTTGGGAAGACCGAGGAGCCGTTCACCCACGATGTTGCGCTGCACCTGGGACGTGCCGGCGGCGATCGTGAGGGACAGGCCCCGGAACCAGTCGTCGACGAGGTCGGCGACCGGCAGGGGGCGGCCGCCGTCGGCAGCCTCGACGTCCGTGGTGAGCAGCCCGGCGCGGCCGAGCAACTCGAGCGAGAGCTCGCCGAGCCGCTGTCGGGTCTCGCTGTAGGCGAGCTTGAAGACGGTCCCCCCCGGCCCGGGCAAGCCCGTGCGAGCGGCCTGGGAGACGGTGCGCCGGGTCAGCGCCCTCAGGCCGTCGAGCTCGGCGCGCAGGTGCCCCAGCTGGCGGCGCACCCCGAGGTCGTCCAAGGCTCCTGTCCGCCGGGCGAGCTCGGCGACGCGTCCGAGGAGGCGGACGGCCTCCAGCAGGTCGCCGACGAACGCCGTGCCTCGCTCGAAGCCGAGGGTGACCATGGTCACCCGCCACCCGTCGTTCTCGGCCCCGACGCGGTTCGCCACCGGTACCCTCACGTCGTCGAGGTGGAGCTGGGCGAACTCGTTGGAGCCCGCCATCGTGCGCAGGGGCCGGACCTCGATGCCCGGTGCGTCCATGGGCAGCACCAGCCACGTGATGCCGCGGTGACGACTGCCGGGCTCCCCCGTGCGCACGAGGAGCTCGCACTGGTCGGCGACCTCGGCGTGGGACGTCCACACCTTCGACCCCGTGACGACGTAGTCGTCGCCCTCGCGTACGGCGCGGGTCCGCAGCGAGGCGAGGTCGCTGCCGGCGTCGGGTTCCGAGAAGCCCTGGCACCACACCTCCTCGCCCCGGAGGATGGCTGGCAGGTAGCGCCTGCGCTGCTCCAGGGTCCCCTCGGCGATCAGTGTCGGGCCTGCGTGCAGCGTGCCGACGAAGTTGGCCCATCCGAAGGGCGCTCCGGCCCGCTCGAGCTCCTCCTTGAAGACGAGCTGCTCGACCGGGGATGCGCCCCGACCCCCGCTGTCGGCCGGCCAGTCGACCCCCGCGTAGCCGGCGTCGAAGAGCATCCGCTGCCAGCGCGTGTCGTACGCGCGCCGCGCCGGCCAGTCGGTCGCCGCCGGGGGCGGCGGGAGGGTCGGGAGCGCCTCGGCCAGCCACGAGCGCAGCTCGGTGCGGAACCGGTGCTCGTCCTCCGTCTCGGTGAGGTCCATCGTGCCCGACCGCCGCTCGCCCGGGGACCGGCGTCAGCCGAGGTCGAGCCCGTAGAGCCGGATGGCATTGCCCCGGACGATGCGTTCGCGCTGGTCGTCGGTCAGGTCCTTCATCTGCTCCTCGGCGATCTCGCGGGTGCGTGGCCACGTCGAGTCCGAGTGCGGGTAGTCCGACTCGTAGGTGATGTTGTCGACACCGATCTCGTCCACCGACCGGAGCCCGTGCGCGTCGTCGAAGAAGCAGCCGGTGATCTGCCGCCGGAAGTACACCGAGGGGGGCTCGGGGACCCGTTCCGCCACGCCGCCCCATCCGCGGTTCTCCTCCCACACCGTGTCGGCGCGCTCGAGGATGTAGGGGATCCATCCGATCTGCCCCTCGGCGTAGGCCAGCTGGAGCCGGGGGAACCGAACGAGGACGCCGGAGAAGAGGTAGTCGACCATCGAGTACGTGGCGTTCGAGTGGGTGAGGGTCGACCCGACCGCCGGGGGGGCGTCGGCAGAGGTGGAGGGCATCTTCGACGACGAGCCGATGTGCATGTTGACCACCGTCCCCGTCTCCTCGCAGGCCCGGAAGAAGGGGTCCCAGTACTGGTGGGGATCGTGCACCGAGGGCAGCCCGAGGAACGGGGGGATCTCGCTGAAGCACACGGCCCGGACCCCACGCTCGGCATTGCGGCGCACCTCGGCGGCGGCCAGCTCGACGTCCCAGAGGGGCACGAGCGTGAGGGGGATGAGCCGGCCGCCCGCTTCGGGGCCGCACCACTCCTCGACCATCCAGTCGTTGTACGCCCGGACGCACAAGAGCGCCAGCTCCTTGTCGGACGCCTCGGAGAACGTCTGGCCGCAGAAGCGGGGGAAGGTGGGGAAGCAGAGAGAGGCCTCGGTGTGGTTGGCGTCCATGTCCTCGAGCCGCGGCCCCACCTGGTAGGAGCCCGGTCGCATCTCCTCGTAGGTGATGCCGCGCATGGTGACCTCGTCGCGGGGGACGCCGACGGCCGAGTCGAGCCGGAGCAGCGGTCGTCGCAGCTCCTCGTAGTACCACCAGTCGGTCGGCGCTCCTTGCGACCCGGGCGCGACCGTGAGCTTGCCTCCCACGAAGGTGATCTCGCCCATCGGCGCCCGCACCACCCGGGGGCAGACGTCCTGGTACCGGGAGGGCAGGCGGTCGGTCCACACGGTCGGTGGCTCGACCACGTGGTCGTCGACGGAGATGATGCGCGGCAGCTCAGCCATGGGCGGCAGTGTACCCGGCGTTCTGACGGTGTGTCAGGTGATGGCCGCTCTCCCGCCGCTCTCCCGCCGCTCTCCCGCCGCTCTCCCG
>JAJZJT010000090.1 GCA_021809995.1 Actinomycetes bacterium | reverse complement strand
GAGCTCGGCGTCGACCACACGGCGCTGGTACTCGCGAAACGGCTCGAGTCTCCTGGCCACCCACTGACGCGACCATCAGTCGGGTCACAACGCTGACCGTTGGTCAGCTCATCACGCTACTGGTCGTCGCATCTCGGCCACTCCGGGATCGTCGGTGCCGTCCGGTGGGCTGGAGGAGAGGAGAGCTGCTGTGTTGTCGCTATTCGAACCTGAGCGAGCTCCATGGTCGTCTGCTCGCCCTCGTCCCGGGAGGCAGCTTGACCCGGGACTCGATATGATAGCATAATGCAAGCATGGCAAACGTGCTCGTTCGTGATCTCCCACCTGATGTCCACGCTGCGCTTCAGCGGCGGGCTGAGCAGCGCGGCCAGTCTCTTCAGCAGTACCTCACGGCCGAGCTGAAGCGCCTGGCAGAGAAGCCGAGTCTCGACGAAGTGCTCGATCGGATCGAGCGACACCGCGGTGGGCGTGTCGGGCTTGGGCAAGCCGTCGTGGACCTCGCAGAGGAGCGGGCGAACCGTTGATGGTCATCGACGCGTCCGTGCTCGCGAACGTGGTGGGAGACGACGGTGTCGACGGCCGACGAGCCCGTGGCGAGGTGCGAACCGCCGGAGACGTCGCCGCTCCCGACCTGGTCGACGTGGAGACTGTCGCAGTCCTGCGCAAGCGATGGCTGGCCGGCACCATCTCCGACCGGCGGTTCGTCGCAGCGATCGCTGACCTAGAGGAACTGAGCCTGGACCGCTACCCGACCCTGCCGTTCATGCGCCGTGCCTACGACTTGCGCGCGAACGTCACGGCGTACGACGCGGCGTATGTCGGCCTTGCCGAAGGCCTGGGATGCGAGCTGCTGACGGCTGACCGCCGGCTGGCTGGCGCGCCCGGGTTGATGTGCGTCGTGCGAGTGTTGTAGGCGCGCCTCGCGACCATACGGTGCATCGGGTCACAACACTCGCCGTGCACTCCGGAGCTGCATGCGACCGGAAGAGCCCGTCCGGTTCGGTTCCCGTTGTCTCTTGCCTTCCGCTGATGCCCTGACCGACAGCTCCAGCACCAAATTTCGAGAGCGGACGACGGGACTCGAACCCGCGACCCTCACCTTGGCAAGGTGATGCTCTACCAACTGAGCCACGTCCGCGTTGCCGAGACTGTAGCAGCCGGGCACCCGACCAGACGGCGAGCTCCGTCCCCGGAGCACCGGGTAGCAGGTGAGCGCTCAGGGACCGCTCGACCCCGCCGGCGCGACATCGACGTTCGTGAGGACGAGGATCCGCCGGCTCGTCTGGGCGCTCACGCCGGCGACCAGCCCGACCCGGTTGGCCCCCCGGCGGAGCCGTAGGTCGACCTCGAGCTGGCCCTTGGCGCGGGTCACCGCGGCCGGTGCCCCCGACGGGCCGGTCACCTCCAGCGAGGGTTGCGGAACCGTCGGTGCCGGGACGAGCCGGAGCTGGACCCGCTCTTGGGTACGGGCGAAGAGGTAGACGCTCCCCCGTCCTCCGAGGAGGGGGTCCTGCCCGATGGCGGCGAGGGACCAGCCCCCGCCCGGAAGGACCCGCACCCCCGATGCCGAGCTGGCGAACCGCGGGACCGCCGTGTGGATCGTGCCGGCGTCGCGGGCGTCGATGGAGACGGTCATGTTGCCGAGCTGGGCGTTGACCGTCCCGTTGTCCGGCGTGTTGTACCGGGGGTCGACCTGGCCGATCTGCGCGCACGGCGGGGTGGCCGGCTCGAGCGAGCGCGAGGCGTTCTTGACGTTCCAGTCGAACAGCCGCCCGTGCCAGTGCTCGTGGTCGAACGCCACCCACAGCGGGAACTGGTACATCACCTGGTCGAAGAGACCGACGCGCCGGCAGCTCGACTGGGCGACCATCGTCGTCACGCTCTGGTAGATCGCCGCCTCCTGGGCGGGCGGGATCGACGTGCCGTGGTTGGCGAAGTAGGCCGTCAGGTACGGGCCCTCGAACGCCGTCGTGGGCACGAGGGGCCGGTTGGCGTTGTCGAGCAGCTGCGGGAGGCAGGCCACGACGAGGCCGATCAGGACGACGCGTCCGACCGACCGACGGAACCGGGACAGCACGTAGGCGATCACCGCCGACCACGCCACCAGCACCGGGAGCGTGTAGCGGACGTTGAACGGGCTCCAGCGGGCCACGGCACTGAACAGGACGAACCCGACGGTCAGGGCGAACGCCAATGCGAGGGCCACCTGCCCCTGCCCCTGCCCCTGCCCCTGCCCGTGCCCCTGCCCGCGGACCACGGCGACGATCAGCCCGACGAGGGACACGACCATCAGCGTCACGTCCCACGGATTGGCACCGAAGTCCCCGAGGCGCTCGAAGAGCGTCCAGTTCTGCACGGCGAAGGAGTTCAGGCTCGGCCCGACGGACGTGAAGTTGAACAGCGGGTTGTGCGGCGAGACCCCGAACGCCCCGAAGAGGGCGTGCAACGGCGGGAGGGTGAGCCGGGCGAGGTAGGTGTCCACACCGGCGACCCCGTTCCCGACGTCGAAGTTGGCTGCCACGCTGTGCACCACGTTCGCCGCCATGCCGGTGGGCGAGTACGTGGAGATGATCGTGGACTTCGAGACGGGGCCGATGGGGGAACGGAACAGCTCGAAGTTCTGGACGAGGAACGGTCCGGCGACCACGGCGACCGCCACGACCGCGGCGGCGACCGCCGCTGCGACGGTGCCCAGCACCTGCTCGAGGGCGTCGCCGAACGCGTCGCGTCCCCACCGCCGGTAGCCGGCGACGACGAGGAGCACCAGGGCGGCCGGGCCGACCATCACCGGCATCGTGCCCTTGGCCAGGTAGGCCACGCCGGCGGCGCACCCGACGACGATCGCGCGCCGTGCCCAGCCCCGCTCGAACGAGAACGCCGCTGCCGCCACCAGCAGGACGACACCGGTCGCCGCCGCGAAGTAGTCGTTCTCCGTGCTCGTGGCGAGCAGGACGCCCGAGGGGATGGTGGCGCACACGACGGAGGCGGTGACCTGTGCCCACCGCGATCCCCCGATCAGCCGGACGAGCTCCGACACCCCGACGATGCAGACCACCGCGGCGGTGAGCTGCATCCACGCGTCGAACCGGTCCGTTCCCGACAGC
Organism: Actinomycetes bacterium; assembly: GCA_021809995.1. Taxonomy (GTDB): domain Bacteria; phylum Actinomycetota; class Acidimicrobiia; order Acidimicrobiales; family RAAP-2; genus JAJZJT01. The sequence continues at coordinate 7,449 of JAJZJT010000090.1, read as the reverse complement.
AGCTGCAGGTGGGCCAAGTTGTACTCGGACAGCGGGGAGAGCTCGACCAGGGCGAGATAGTGGGAGGCGAACGGAGCGATCGTGCCGTTCTGGATCCAGTGCTCGACCCGGGCCAGGTGGTACATCATCGAGTCGGTGTTGGCGGGCAAGTAGAGCGAGCCAACGGCGGCGAGCACGCCGAAGATGCCGGCCAGCAGGCCGACCCAGACCCACTCTTCGCCGCCCAAGACCGTCCAACGACGGGTGCTCGCCTGCCGGGCAACGGGCGGGTCCCCTTCGCCGAGGTCGTCAGCCACGAGCTCGACCGCTCCGAGCTCGTCCGCGAGCGACCCGTCGCCGTCGCTCGCACCCAGCCGCCCCCCGGTAGGCCACCGTCGCCGACCGCACCACCGATCCGATCGGCCGGCGCGCCGCCCATACGAGGACGACGAGCACGGCCGCCCATGCCCCTTCGACCACCCCCGCCGTGAAGTGGTCGCCGATGCTCGACACCTCGGTGATGGCGAGCAGGACGAGCTCGAAGGCGAGGAAGGCGAGGACGAACGAGCCTCGGAGCGAGAGCCTCGGAAAGCCCAGTTCGTCTCGGTGCGCCGCCACCACGACCCACAGGAGCCCCAGTGCCGCAACCAACAGCAGAAGCATGTTCCCCCCGCGCTCCGCCGTGCCGTCCCGAGCCAGCGTAGCCAACCTCGGCGAAGAGAGCACCGGTCGGCCGCGTCCGTGTCGGCCGCCCGGGCGACTCCCCCAGCGAGGGATCGCCCTCCGATGCCTCGTGGCCGGCTCAGGCGCCGGCCACGAGGTCGCGGTGCCACCACGGCACCGGGCGGCGTCGCTGCCCGGCGGAAGCGGCCAGCCGGGCGAGGTCGTCGCGCATCCCCGCGGCGAGGAGGTGGACGTCGGGGGCCAGCTCTGCACAGCCGACGATGCCGACGTGGAGCATCTCGCCGTAGGAGAGGACGGTGACGTTGACCCCGATCCCGTGCGCGACCGGCCCGAGCGGGTAGGTCGCGACCACCCGCGCGTCGCCCACCGACAGCTCGGTGCCGGGACCGGGCACGTTGGACACGACGAGGTTGGCGACCGGCGGGAGGTGGTCGAACGCCCGCACGTCCGCAGCGACCCGGGCGAGCGGTGCCGTGACGGCCGGCACCAGCACCTCGGCGAGCATGCCGAGGAGGTCCTCACCCATCACCCGGTGCTGGCGCTTGGCCAGCTCTTGCCCCTCCTTGACCAGGCGCAGACGGGCGACGGGGTCCTCGACGCCGGTGGGCAGCGAGACGAGGACGGCCGAGAGCTGGTTGCCGAGCTCGTAACCGCTCGCCTGCCCGGACGTGCCCGGCGCCTCCTCGGCTGCCGGCGTCCCGCCTCCCGTCCGCCGGCTCGACCCCGGACGGACGGACACCGGCACCATGGCGACGAGAGACGGCTCGGGCACCTCGCCCCGCGCCTCGAACAGGCCGCGAAGGCCGCCCGCGGCCACGGCGAGGAGGACGTCGTTGACCGTTCCGCCCAGGCTGTGCCGGACCCGGGCCACCTCGCTCATCGGCAGCTCGGCCAAGGCCACCACCCGCTCGGACGACACGGCGCCGTTCAGGCTCGTACGGGGGGCGCCGAACGGGGACGGCGGCAGCTCGCCGGCGACGGCACGGTTGGCTCGACTGAGGGCACGCGCCGAGCGAAGTGTGCGCGCGAGGGCACGGGCCACGTGCCCGAACTGGTCGGGGACGGCGCACACGGCGTCCGCGAGCCGGGCGGCGTCGTCGGCGACACGCCAGCGCGCGCCTCGGGAGTGGCCCTCTGGGTCGAAGGCGCCGGTGCCTCCGCCGCCCTCGTCCGGGTCGGGGCCCGCTGGTGTGCCCGCGACCGTGCCCCCCGGCCCGAAGAGCGCGGCCATCGTCTCGATGCCGGCCATGCCGTCCACCAGAGCATGGTGGACCTTGCCGACGACGGCGACCCGACCGTGCTCGAGCCCGTCGGCCACCACGACCTCCCACAACGGGCGGTGCCGGTCGAGTGGGCGGGCCATCTCGGCGGCGACGAGCCCTTCGAGCTGTCGACGGCCGCCGGGCGCCGGCAGCCGGCACGTGCGGACGTGGGCCCCGACGTCGAGGAAGGCGTGCGGCTCCAGGCGGGGGCGCTGGAGGCCGAAGGGCACCTCGGCGAGCGTCGCCCGCAGGTCTGGCACCGTGCCAAGACGCCGCCCGATGTCGTCGGCGAGCTCGCCCGCCGTCGCGCCACCGGGGTCGAGGACGAGCGTCAGGGCGACGTGCATGGGTGCCGAGCGCGCCTCGAGACCGAGGAAGACGCTGTCGACGCCCGACAGCCTTCTCCCGTCCCGTCCCTCACCCACGCCCTGGTCGCTCGCCATCGCCGTCCTCGCCGTCCTCGCCGCTGCCGCTCCCGCCGCCCCGGTCCCAACCGTGTCGCTCCCGGTCCGGCCGCCCCGGTCCCAACCGCGCCGACAGGCTGCCGTCCCTCGTTCCCGCCTACCGCCCCGTCGAGCCGAAGCCGCCGGTGCCGCGTTCAGACGCCGGGAGCTCGGGGACCTCGTCGAAGGTCACGCAGGCCACCTGCTGGACCACCAGCTGGGCGATCCGGTCACCCCGGTGGACCTCGTACGGCGAGCTCGGGTCCGTGTTGACGAGCAGCACGCACAGCTCGTCGCGGAAGCCGGCGTCGATGAGCCCCGGGGTGTTGAGGCAGGTCACGCCGTGACGGAGCGCCAGCCCGCTGCGGGGCTGGACGAAACCCGCGTACCCCTCGGGGATCGCCAGCGCTACACCCGTCGGCACGAGCGCCCGCCCACCGCCTGGCGCCAGCACGGCACCGCTCCGTGCCCAGAGGTCCATCCCGGCGTCGCCGGGGCGCGCGTAGGCCGGCACCGGAAGCTCTGGGTCGAGCCGGCGCAGCGCCATGCGCACCACCGAGCCGTCCCCTCCTGGGGGACGCCCGGGCACTACGTCCACCGTCGGCACCCCGCTGGGCGACGCTCCGCTCACCGCACCACCTCCCTGCCTCGACGCTAGCCGCACCGCCCAGCATCGCCTGTGGTGCCCCGGCCTCGGCAACCCGGCCTCGGCAATCCCGGGGCCGACCCCGGGACTCTGACGGGCCGTCACGTTGGCCTACCCCTCCCGAGCCACTAGCGTCGACGGGCGTGCTGGTGTGGATGGACCTCGAGATGACGGGCCTCGACGCGGGCCACGACGTCATCGTGGAGATCGCCACCCTCGTCACCGACGACGACCTCGCCATCGTTGCCGAGGGCCCCGACCTCGTTGTCGCCGCGCCCCCCGAGGCACTGGCCGCCATGGACGACTACGTCCGGAACATGCACACACGCAGCGGGCTGCTCGCCGCCGTCGAGGCCTCGACGCTCTCGCTCGAGGAAGCCGGGCGCCAGACCCTCGAGTTCATCCGGGCCCACGTCCCCGGCCCGCGCACCGTGCCGCTGTGCGGGAACTCGATCGGCACGGACCGACGCTTCCTCGCCGCCCAGCTCCCCGAGGTCGAGGCGGAGCTCCACTACCGCTCCGTCGACGTCTCCACCATCAAGGAGCTGGCCCGGCGGTGGTACCCGGACGTCCTCGCCGGTGCGCCGGCCAAGGCGGGTGGCCATCGGGCCATGGACGACATCAAGGAGAGCGTCGCCGAGCTCGCCTACTACCGCTCGACCGTCTTCCGGGCCGGGTCCGTCTCCTCCGACGCCAGCCGAGGCGCCGGCGGACCGGGGAGCACGGCACCGGCAGGCACCCCGGCGTGAGGGGACGGCCGGCCGGGGGCCGGGACGGCTATCCCAGGGACGGGGACGATGGAACCGCGGGGGAGCGCGCGGGAACGGGAAGGGGAAGGAGCACCGATGGCCGACACGGCTGAGCACCACGACGGCATGCCCGATGGGGCGGGGGACGGCCCCGACAGCAGCGAGGCGCCGCCGACGCTGGCCGAGGCCGTCGCCATCCTGACGGCCCCGGGCCAGATGTTCGAGATGGACGAGCAGGCGATCCGCGGCGTGCCCACCCGGGTGTGGAAGAGCGCCCCGGACAACCTGCGCACGGTCCTCGAGCTGTCGACCCTGCACGCCGAGCGCGACTTCCTCGTCTACGAGGACGAGCGCACCACCTTCGGCGAGCACTTCCGCATCGTCGCCTCGCTCGCCAACGAGCTCGTCACCCGGTACGGGATCAGGAAGGGCGACCGGGTGGCCATCGCCATGCGCAACCTGCCCGAGTGGGTGATGGCGTTCTGGGCGACCATCGCCGCCGGAGCAGTGGTGGTCCCGCTCAACGCCTGGTGGACCGGGCCGGAGCTCGCCTACGGGCTCTCGGACTCGGGCAGCTCCGTCGTCTTCGTCGACGACGAGCGGGCACGGCGCATCGCCCCTCACGTGGGCGACCTCCCCGACCTCCGGGCCGTGGTGCTGACCAGCGAGGAGCAGGGCGACGACGGTTCGCGACGGCCCCCGTCGGCGGGAACGTTCCCCCGCGACGGCGGCGAGCCGGTGCCGGTCGTCCCCTTCTTCGACGCGGTGGGCACGCCCGGCGACGGGGTCACGCTCCCCGAGGTCGCCATCGCGCCCGACGACGACGCCACGATCTTCTACACGTCGGGGACGACGGGACGGCCCAAGGGGGCGGTCGGGACGCACCGCAACAGCGTCTCGAACCTGATGAACCTGTTCTTCGTCTCCACGGCCGGCACCCTGCGCCGCACCGCCCAGGTCGCCGACGTGAGCAGCGGGACCCAGAACGCCAACCTGTTGTCGGTGCCCCTGTTCCACGCCACCGGGTGCCACGCCATCCTCGTGTCGAACACCGCTGCCGGTGGGAAGCTCGTCATGATGCACCACTTCGACCCCGAGCGGGCCCTCGAGCTCATCGAGCGAGAGCGCATCACCATCTTCGGCGGGGTGCCCGCCATGGTGATGCAGGTCCTCGACTCGCCCGACTTCGACAAGCGCGACACGTCCTCGGTGCGGTCGATCTCCTATGGCGGCGCCCCTGCCCCGCCCGACCTCGTGCGGCGCATCAAGGAGCACTTCCCGGTCGGCTCGCCCGCCAACGGCTACGGCCTCACCGAGACGTCGGCCATGACCACGATGAACTCGGGAGACGACTACGTGCGCAAGCCCGACAGCGTCGGGCCTCCCGCTCCCGTGTGCGACGTCGCCGTGGTGCCCGAGGACTTCGACGGCGAGGAGCCTCCCGACTTGCCGACCGACCCCGAGCGGGTCGGCGAGCTGTGGATCAAGGGCCCCAACGTCGTGCGCGGCTACTGGAACCGCCCCGAGGACACCGCCCGCTCCTTCTCGCGCGGTTGGCTGCACACCGGCGACGTCGCCCGCGTCGACGAGGAGGGCTACGTCTACATCGTCGACCGGGCCAAGGACATGATCATCCGGGGCGGCGAGAACGTCTACTGCGTCGAGGTCGAGGCCGCGCTCTTCGAGCACCCCGCCGTCGCCGACTGCGCGGTCATCGGCGTCCCCGACCGCGTGCTCGGCGAAGAGGTCGGCGCCATCGTCGTCCTCCGCCCGGGCGCCGAGGTCGACGCCGAGGAGCTCGCCCGGTTCGTGGGCGAGCGCCTGGCCGCCTTCAACGTGCCCAAGCGCTTCTGGTTCCGGAGCGAGCCGCTCCCCCGCAATCCGGCCGGCAAGGTCCTAAAGCGCGAGCTGCGCACCGAGCTGCTTGCCGAGCCGGCGTCCGGCCCCGCCTGACGGCAACGGCACCGCCGGAGCCCCGGCCGCTCCCCTGCTCAGGGCCCCCGCTCACGCTCCTCTTCGGGGGCCGATCCCCGGAAGAACACCCAGAAGAGGACGGCGTTGACCAGCTGCAGGGCGGCGCCGAGCTCGAAGGGGAGCTCGAGGCTCACGTTGTCGAAGAGGTAGCCCGACAGCACCGGGCTCGCCGCCATGGCGGCTTGGCTGGGCAGGTTGGCGAGGGCGGCGACCGAGGCCCGCTCGGCCGGGTCGGCCATGGCGAGGACGTAGGACTGGCGGAGCGGGAGCCCGATGCGCTGGACGACCATCCGGACCAGGTAGACGGCACCCGCCAGCTCGAAGGTGGGAGCGAGCGCCATCGGGACGAGGAGCACGGCCTGGGCGATGCGCACGGCGGTGACGGTGCGCACGAGCCCGAAACGACGGGCCAGGCCCGCCGCGGAGAGCGTCGACGGCATCGTGGCCAGGTTGATCACCGCGTAGAGGATGCCGATCTCGCCGACGCCGACGCCGTAGCGGCGGTACAGCCAGTAGGTGACGAAGGGACCGATCATCCCGATGGCGAGGCCGTTGACGCCGTTGGTCACCCACAGGCGGACGAGGAGCGGACGGGAGCGGTGCGGGAACCGGAGGCCGCGCCGGCGCGCCGGCCCGGCGGCCTCGGTGGCCCCCTCCGGGACGACCGGCCCGCCCGCGTCCGCGGCCCGGGGCGGCTCGACGAGGGCGAGGGCGATCAGACCGGCCACGGCGGCGAGGACTGCGGCGGCCACGAAGGCCGGGCGGAACGCCGCCAGGGTCGCCATGCCCCGCGCGTGGTGCCCGTCGGCCAGCAGGGCGAAGACGCTCCCGACGAGCGCGCCGCCCGACGACCCGAAGGCGAGCCGGCCGAAGGCGTCGTTCCGGCGGGTCGCCGGGGTCGAGTCGGTGACGAGGGCCGACTCGACGGGTTGGTAGGGACCGACCGCGCCGGCCCCGGCGCCCGATCCCCGCCCGAAGCTGCCGGCGATCGCCATGGCGACCAGTGCCGGCGACCACGTGGTGACCGCGTAGACGGCCGCCGCCGCGGCGGCCAGGAGCGGGACGGCGACGAGGAACACGCGCCGTCCGACCCGGTCCGAGGCGAGGCCGATCGAGGACGACAAGACCGCCGTGAAGAGCGCCACCCCGAAGAACAGGACGCCGAGGGCGAACCCGGAGAAGCCCTGGAGGGCGAGGTAGACGGGCACGACCACCCCGGCCAGTGCCCGTGCCGCGCTCATGGCGACACGGGCCACGAACACCACGGTGAAGTTCCGCCCGCCCCAGGGTGGGACGAGCCAGCGCCGGACCACCGACCCCGCTGGCCGGGCGGGCACCTCGTCCGTCACGGCCATCGGCGCACCTCCATCGGACGTCGAACCTAGCCGGGCCGTCCACTCGAGCCCCACGTGGCCGCCACGGGACGGTTCGAGCCGCCGCGTGCGGAGCGGGAACGGCGCCGCGCCGTGCCCGGACGGCTCGCCGGATTCCGGGCTCGGGCACCACCGGCCGCGGCCGCCCGATCACGCTCCATGGAGGACCCGGGAGGGCACGCTGGTAGCGTGGTGCCGAGCGGCCATGGCACCAGACGACCGAACCCCTCCCGAGGTGACCGCGGGGCTGCCGTCGGTGCCCGAGCTGGCCACGTCGGCGGCCCCGGTCCCCGTGCCGTCGCTCGCCGGGGCCGCGCACCGGCGAGCTCGGCCCCGGCG
>JAJZJT010000089.1 GCA_021809995.1 Actinomycetes bacterium | reverse complement strand
CTCCGCCCCCGCTCCCGGGCGGACCGCCGACACCGCCGGTGCTCGTCCGGCGGGGGCCGCGGGCCCCGCCGGCCGCCGGAGCGGCGCTCCGGACGTTCCCTCCGGGAGCAGACGGTGTCGCTCGGCCGTCGGCGCTTCCCCCGACTCCCGGTGGACGGATGGTGCGGCGGCGTCCCTTGCGGCGACGCACCCGCAGCCGTGCCAGCACGAGGCCGATCAGGAGGAGGACCACGGCCGCGGCGGCAGCCAGGCCCGTCACCAGCGCGACGTCTACTCGCCGTGCCGGCGGCGTGGCACGCCGGGCCGGCTTCGGGCGGGTGGTGGTGGTCGACGACGTGGGCGGCGTCGTCGTCGGTGCCGGTTGGCGGGCGGCGGCGATGACGTCGGCGGCCTGCGCCGCCGCCGGGCACCCGGGGGTCGGGGTCGCGTCCACCACGGGCGGCACCTGGGGAGCCTCGGGCATCCCGAAGAGCGTCGTCGGGATGGCGTCTGCCATGGCCACCTGGCCCGCCGTGTTCGGGTGGAGGTTGTCGGCGGTGAAGTACGGGGGGTAGGGGAGGGTCGGCTGGCACGCGCCGTTGTAGACGTCGGCCATCACGGCGGCCAGGTTGATGACCCCGTCGAAGCCGGTGCCCGGTCCGAGCAGCCACGTGTTGACGGCCTCGAGCGTGGCCTGCTCGGTCGGGGTCCACACCTCGGGCTTCTCCCCCGCGGGGATCTGGGAAGCGTACGACGAGCTGCGGGGCAGCAGGGTGACGGCAAAGACCTTCACCCCCGCCTCGTGGGCCCGCTGGACCACCTCCTGCAGGCCGGCGATGATCGCCTGGGCCGTGCCGTAGGCCGGCAGGTGGTCCGTCCCGCCGAACCAGATGTCGTTCGTCCCGAGGAAGACCACGACGTCCTTCGTGCCCGGCAGGTCGAGCGCGTCCTGGTCGAGGCGCTGGAGGCCCGGCGTCCCGCCTGACGTGCGGGCGTAGGTCGTCCCCGGCGGGAACACGGTCAGCGTGTTGCCCGAGATCCCCTCGTCCACCACCGCCATCTGCTCGTTCGGCGGCAGCTGGGCCACCCGCCGGACGAGCACCTCTGGCCAGCCGAGGCCGTTGTTCATGAACCCCTCGGTGATGGAGTCTCCGAAGGCGACGACCGTCCCCTGGGCCTGCGTGCCCGACACGAACACGGCAGAGAGCCACGACATCCGCAGGTCGGCGGGCGCCACGACGAAGGGTGCCGCCGCGGCGTTGCCGACCTCGTTGCCCCCGCCGTTGCGCGTGGCATAGGTGACGACCTTCCCCGCGCAGCAGTCGTGGACGTCGACCTCGGTCGGCGCCGGGACCCACAGGCTGACGGCAACCGACTCGCCGGCGTGGACGGCGAGGGCGACGGGGTCGCTCGTCACCTCCTGTCCGGCCGGGATCGTCACCGTCGGGTGCCCGCCGAAGGTGACGGGCACGATCGGCCCGGCGACGGCGGCACCACCCGACGGTGCCTGGGCTGCGACGGTCACGGCACCGAAGGTCACCGGCAACGTGCCGAACGTGTTGGACAGGCGCAGCTCGAGCGACGTGCCGGCAATGGCCACCGTCGCGATGTCGCGCACCGTGGCGTTGACTGCGGCGTCGGCCGGGTAGGGATAGAGCAGGTCCATGGGCGAGGTCCAGGCCGCCTGCCACTGCGGAGGTGGCGGGACTGTGGTCGTCGTGGTCGCCGGCACCGTGGTCGAGGAGGCGGAAGACGAGCTGCCGGCTCGAGGCGCCGCCCCGGCGGCGGGGACCACCACGGGGCTCGCCGCGGCGGCGGCTGCCAGCACGACGAGCACGGCGACGGCGCGACGCGGTCGCCGTGGACCGGCACGGCCTCGCGGGGCGACGCCCGAGCGGGTGCCGACAGGATGCGAGGACGCCGTCGGGCCCAACCGGCGGCGCCGGTCGGTGGTGCCCGACGCACGCGTCAGGCGGCGCTGGGCCGGGCCCGCCGGAATGGAACGCAGCCAGGTCACCGAGCGGTCACCGGCCGAGATCCTCCGACATGCCTCGTCAGTCTACGAGGTGCCTCGCCGCAGACGGAGCCGACCGTGGCGCCGGTGCCGCGGCGACCGTGCCTACCATCAGACCGTGGGCGGCACCGAGCGACGAGGAGCGGGGCGGCGGCGCCCCGAGACGTCCCCGCGTGCCTGACCTCCGCACCGTCGGCACCGAGCTGGGCACGGCGCTCGGCATGCTCGGCCCGGTACGGCTCGACGACCTGGGCGACGCCCCGCCCGCCGCACTCGTCGGGGTCGACGGACGCCGATGGGCCGAGCTGGTGGCGGCGGCCAGCGGACCTCATCGCGCCGCCGTGGCGGCAGCGGTCGCCAACGGCCAGGCGTTCCTCGCCGCCGACGACGGGTTGCGCGGGCGGGTCCCGTTGCGGATCGAGTGGAAGGGACCGCACCGGCCGCCCGGGTACGACCTGTTGCCGGCCGATCTCCGGGTCGACCACGTCTACCTCGTCTCGTGCAAGTACTCGTCGAAACTACTGGTGAACGCCGCCCCGGCTCACCTCTTCGACCGCGGACTGCAGGACCGCTCCGAGGCAGCCGCTGCCGACTGGTACGAGACGGTCGCCCCCGACGAGCTCGAGGCGCTGTACCGCGCCGTGCGGAGGGTCGTCGACCCCGACCTGCCCGCGTCGTCCGCCGAGCTGACCCGCCCGGACCGGGACCGGATCGCCGCCTCGTGCGTGCGGCGCTGGCCGGAGCCGCTGCGCGCACCCGCCCGACGGCTCGCCGAGGCGGTGGCCGAACGGACGGCAGCGAGGTGGCGGACCTCCCTCGGCTCCCACCACAAGCGCGAGCTGACCCTGTGGCGGTTGCTGCGCCTGTCCGACTCGCCGTACTTCGTCCTCGGCACCGGTCCTGGGGGGAGCATGCGGCTGCGGATCGGCACCCCGTGGGACTGGCGGCAGCACTTCGAGCTGCTCGCCTTCGACGTCGGCGCCGAGGCGAGCGAGCAGCCCCGCGTGGCCTGGCGGGCCCGGGTCGCCGAGCGGCGGGGTGGCGTGGAGCACGCCGTGCGGGGCCACGTCGAGGTCCGGTGGAGCCACGGGAGGTTCTGCGGCATGCCCGAGGCCAAGGTGTACCTCGACACGCCGCACGCGAGCGTCCCGGGCTACTTCCCCCTCGAGGAACCCCGGCAGGCTGCTCTCTCCGCCCACGCCACCTGACCACTCGGAGGGGACGGCGACCCCGCTTCGCGAGCTGGGCCGACCCCGCCCCGAGGGGACGGGCGCACCCTCGGTGTGGACCGGCTCCATCGGGCGGAAGCGACCCCCGGTGCGGCTCGCCTCGGGACCCGTCCCAGACACGACCGGGCCCGGCTGCGTCGAGCCGACATCGCTACGCTGGGACGATGTCGGACGAGCGGGTCGAGGCGGCCATGGAGCGGATCCGGGCGAACGGCGGGCGCGCCACCGTCGATCGACGGGCGGTCCTCGAGGCCCTGGTGCGCAACGCGGACCATGCCACCGCCGAGGAGCTGGCCGAGCTCGTCCGGGCCGAGCTCCCCGACTGCAACCTCGCCACCGTCTACCGGACCCTCGAGCTCCTCGAGCGTCTGGGGATCGCGTTCCACGTCCACCTCGGCCACGGCCCGTCACAGTGGCACCTCGCCGAAGCGGTCCACCACCACCTCGTCTGCGACGAGTGCGGCGCCGTGGTCGAGGTCGGCGACCACGTCTTCGACCCGCTGCGCCGTCGGATCCTGGCGGACACGGGCTTCGTGCTGGACCCGCACCACTTCTCGTTGAGCGGCCGGTGCGCACGGTGCGTCGCGGTGTCACCTTCCTCCACCAGCGGGTCGGGACCAGCACGGCGGTGACCTGACCGGCGGGTCCGGGCTCCGGGCAGGCCCGCGGGCGCGGGGCCTGCCTTGTCTCCGGGAGCGGGACCTGCCTCGCCACTCGGCGGGGGGCCTGCCTCGCGGCGGGGAGCAGTGGTGTTACATTGTCGGCTTCATGTAACATCTTGGCACTGGCGGCGGGAACGGTCGGCGAGTGAGAGGCGGGGCACCATGGGAAGGCGGGCGAGCGGCCAGGTCGGTCGTGGGCTGCGGGCGACCGGTGGCGCCGTGGGGGCACAGCAGCGAAGAGGGGCACCGCGCCGGCCAGCACGGCATGCCCGGCCAGCACGGCATGACCGGCCAGCACGGCCTTGCCAGCTGGCGCGGCGGGGCGGGCCGGCCCCCGGGCGCTGGTCGACCCGCCACCTCGCCGCCACGTTGGCGGTCGCCGCGGTGCTCGGCACGTCGCTCACCGCCTGTGGGCGCGTAAGCGCCGGCGCGCCGAGCGGGCCGGTGGCGCCGGCCGCGACCGAGCACGCCAGCTACACCGGGCACGGCTCGATAGACAAGGCCTACGTGCTCGGAGCGGCGCCCGGGTCCCACCTTCTCCTCGTCGACGCCAGCGGGCACGTCGTCGGCCGCGGCACTGCGGACCGCCTGGGCAGCCTGATCGTCCGCGGCGTCCGGCCCGGCCCCGGCTACACGTTCCGCTCTGTCGCCGGGGGGGCCGGTTCCGGGGGGGCCGTGGCCGGCACGTCGCCGTTCAGCGTGCTGTCGCCGTCGGACACCCCGCCCCAGCGCTTCTACGCCGACCAGCACCTCCACGTCGGGCTCAACTACCTCACGATGCGGGACGGCGTGAAGCTCGCCGCCACGCTACGGCTCCCGCCCGGCAAGACCCTCACCGACGGCCCCTTCCCGACCGTGATCGAGGAGTCGGGGTACGCCATCGCCGCTCCCCACAGCCTGCTCGATGCCGTCCTCCACCAACACGGCGAGACCCTCTCGGACCCGCTCGTCCCGTCGACGGCCACCGCGGTGGGCTCGGTGGTCGCCCCCTTGCTCGGCTTTGCCACCGTCAGCCTGCAGATGCGGGGCACGGGGTGCTCGGGCGGCGCCTTCGACCTCTTCGGGCTGTCGACGACCTACGACGGCTACGACGCCGTCCAGATCGTGGCGGCCCAGCCGTGGGTGGCCCATCACAAGGTCGGGATGGTCGGCATCTCCTTCTCGGGGATCTCCCAGCTCTTCGTGGCAGGAACCCGCCCGCCGGGCCTCGCCGCCATCGCCCCGATGAGCGTCACCGACGACCTCTACTCGACAGGGTTCCCCGGCGGGATCTTCAACGACGGCTTCGCGGCGACATGGCTCGCCCAGCGCGAGGCCGACGCGCAGCCGGCGCCAGGCGGCGGCGAGCGCTATGCCAAGGCCCTCATCGCGGAAGGCGACACCCAGTGCCTCGCCGACCAGGCACTGCACCTCCAGACCCGGAACCTGCACACGCTCCTCGCCGCCAGCACGCACCGCGTCCCGTCGCTCTACGACCCGCGCTCCCCCTCCGCGTGGGCCAAGCGGATCGACGTCCCGGTCTTCCTGTCCGGTGCGTTCCAGGACGAGGAGACCGGCGGCCAGTGGCCCGCCGTCGTCGACGAGCTCTCCCACGACCCCCACGTGTGGGTGACGATGGTCAACGGGACCCACGTCGACTCGCTCGGGCCGGGGACGATCACGCGCTGGGTCGAGTTCCTCGACCTCTTCGTCGCCGACGAGCTCCCCCACGCGTCCCCCGTCCTGCCGGTGCTCGCCGGCGCCCTCTACCAACAGCTGGCCAGCGCCCCGTCGGGCGCCCTGCCGCCGCTCCAGTTCACCCACGAGCCGAGCCTCGCCGCTGCGCGGGCCGCCTTCGAGCACCAGGCCCGCGTGCGCGTGCTGTTCGACAACGGCGGAGGGAGCGCTGGCCCCGGCGCCATGCAACCGATCTGGCACGAGGACTTCGCCTCGTGGCCCCCGCCGACCGCTCGCGCCGCGACCTGGCACCTCGGCCCGGGGGGATCGCTGACGGCCACCGAGCCCGCGGCCACGGCGGTGTCGTTCCGCCCGAACCCCGCGGCGCGCCCGGCGACCGACCTGCCCTCGGGCAACGTGTGGTCGGCCCTCCCCCCCTACGACTGGGCGCCGGTCACCGGCAGCGACGGCCTCGGCTTCCTCTCGCCGCCGCTCGCCCACGACGTGGTGGCCGTCGGTCCCGCCAGCCTCGACCTGTGGGTGAAGAGCACGGCTCGGGACACCGACCTGCAGGCGACCATCTCGGAGGTGCGCCCCGACGGAACGGAGCTCTTCGTCCAGACGGGGGTGCTCCGGGCCAGCGACCGGGCCCTCGACCCGCGCGAGTCGACGTCCACCCACCCCGTCCCGACGTACCTCGCCGCCACGGCCCGGCCACTCCCCAAGGGCGTCTTCACCGAGGTCCGGATCCCCATCCTCCCCTTTGCCTACGCCTTCCGGGCCGGTTCGCGCATCCGGGTCACCGTGACCGCCCCCGGCGGCGACCGGCCCGTCTGGCGGTTCGCCACGTACCAGACGCACGGGAGGGTCACCGACACGGTCGGCATCGGCGGTGCCCACCCGTCAGCCCTCGTGCTCTCGGTGGTCCCCGGCGTCACGCCGCCCGACCCCCAGCCCGCCTGCCCGTCACTGCGCGGCCAGCCGTGCCGGGCCTACGTCCCGGCGGGAAACGGAGGATGAGCCTGCCGACGCCCGGGCCCGCGCCGGTGCACCCCGGTCGCTCCGACCGGGGCCCGCGGTCCAGCGCGACTCGACGCCGGCTCCTCGACTCGGCCGCCGCCCTGCTCGCCGAGCGCGGCATCGACGTGCCGATGGCCGACATCGCCCAGCGGGCCGGTGTCACCCGAATGACCCTCTACCGCCAGCTGGGCACTCGCGACGAGCTCCTCGTTGCCGTGCTCCTCCACGAGTCGCGCCACGTCGGACCGGCGGTGACGGCCACCTTCGACGAGCGCGAGCGGCCGTTCTCCGACCGGCTCGTCGACGCCGTCGTGCAGGTGGTGACGGCGGTCCGTTCCTCCCCGGTGCTCAGCCTCTTCGTGACGCGGGTCTCGCCGACCGAGGTCGAGGAGCTCGACGGCAGCGAGGCGTTCGTGACGGCAGTGTGGGCCCTCCTCCAGCCCTACTTCGAAGAGCCGGAGATCGCCGCCACGCTGAGGGCCGACCCCGAGCGCTCCCTCGACTGGACGCTTCGCCAGGTCCTCCTCCAGCTGATCGTCCAGGGACGCTCGAACGGGACGGAGGCGGGCCTGCGCGACGAGCTCGAGACCTTCCTCGTCCCCTCGCTCTTCGTCACGTCGACAGCGAGCGAGAGGCGGACGAGCGTGGGGCCGACCGGCGGGGCCGGGGGCCGGCTCAGGTCAGGGCGTGGACGATGAAGTCGCACGTCTCGTCGACCGCCTCGGCGAGCGGCCACGGGTCGGGCTCGGCGGCACGCACCGACAAGGCCCCGAAGAGCTGCTGCCCGATGAGGGACGTGGCCCGGTCGGGGTCGAGGGAGCGGAAGATCCCCGCCTCGAAGCCTTCGACGTAGAGGTCCTGGAGGAACCGGGCGACGTCGAGGCCGATCACGGCGAGCTCGGACCCGACGGCAGCAGCACCGGCCGCCGGGGCCCCGGCTGCCGCGGCCTCGTGGGTGACGACGGCGAGGCGGAAGAACGCCGGGTCGTCGTCGATGCGCTCGAACATCGCCTCGATGAGCGACCGGAGGCGCCCGACGGGGCCGTCAGCCTGCTCCCACCGTCTCGCCACGGCCTCGAGCAGCTGGTTGTGCATGCGCTTGAGGCAGGCCCGCAGCAGCTCGTCCCGGTTGGCGAAGTAGACGTAGACCGTCGAGCGGGCGACGCCCGCCTCCTGGGCGATCTCGTCCATCGACACCTCGGTCGTCCCCCGCTCGCCGAAGAGCCGCCGGGCGACGTCGATCACCTGGTCTCGCCGGAAGTCGCGCAGGACGTCCTTGACCGTCTCGGGAGGCGTGCGAGCCATGCTCCACTGTGGCACAGGCCTTGGGGACTGCTCGGTGGCCGGCAACGCCGTGCGGTGGGCGGCAACGCCGTGCGGTGGGCGGCGGGCAGGCGGTTCGGCGCCAGGGGTGCCCGGTGCCGACCGCTCAGGACGTGACCTTGGGGCCCGGGGTGAAATGGATCGGCAGGTGCTTGACGCCGTTGATGAACTGCGACTGGAGGCGCTCTGGAGGGCCCGCTTGGGCGAGGTCGGGGATGCGGTCGAGGACGTGCTCGAACATCACGCGGATCTCGAGACGGGCGAGGTTCGCCCCGAGGCAGAAGTGGGGACCGCCGCCGCCGAAGGCGATGTGCGGATTGGGCGTCCGGGCGATGTCGAAGCGGTGAGGGTCGTCGAAGACGGCCTCGTCGCGGTTCGCCGAGACGTGGAAGAAGACCACCTTGTCGTCCTCGGCGATCCGCTGCCCATGGAGCTCGAAGGAAGAGGTCGCCTGCCGACGGAAGTTCATCACCGGGGTGACGTAGCGGAGCATCTCCTCGACGGCGCAGGGGAGGAGGGACCGGTCGGCCCGCAGACGCTCCCACTGGTCGGGATGCTCGAAGAACGTGGCCATGGCCCCCGAGATCAGGTTGCGGGTCGTCTCGTTGCCCGCCACGGTGAGCAGCAGGAAGAACAGCTCGAGCTCGAAGTTCGACAGGCGCTCGCCCTCGACCTCGACCTCCGTGAGCGCGGTCATCAGGTCCTGGTGGGGGTCGATGCGCTTGGCCGCGAACAGCTCGGACGCGTAGGCGTAGAGCTCCATCGAGGCCTGCTGGGCCGCCGCCTCGTTGTTGGTCTCCGCGTACTCGGGATCTTGGTTGCCGACCATGCGATTGGACCAGTCGAACATCCGGTGGCGGTCCTCGTGGGGGACGCCGAGCAGCTCGGCGATGACCACGAGCGGGAGCTCGGCGGCGATGTCGGTGACGAAGTCGGCCGATCCCTGCTCGATCACCTCGTCGAGGATGGCGTCGGTCGCCTGGTGGATCCGGTCGTGCAGCTGGGCGACCATGCGCGGGGTGAAGCCCTTGTTGACCAGACGCCGGTAGCGGGTGTGGAGCGGCGGGTCCATGTTGAGCATGACCAACTGCTGCTGGGCGAGGGCGTCCTCGGGGAGCTCCCAGATGAAGGTGGCCTTGCGGTGCGAGGAGAAGGTGCCGTGGTCGCGGTTGACGGCCACGCAGCCGTCGTAGGAGGTGACCGCCCAGAACCCGGGGCCATCCTGCTCCTCGTGCCACCACACCGGCGCGTTGCGCCGGAGGAAGGTGAACCAGTGGTGCGGGACGCCGGCGACGAAGTTGGCCGCGTCGGTGAGGTCGATGTCGTCGAAGGTGACGGGCCTGCCCGCCGCGTCATGGATCGGGTCGGCGACCGGCTCCCCGTCCGCCCTCCGCCCGGCCGACGTCGTCGCGGCCGACCTGGTGCTCACGCCCACGGAATGCCCCCTCCCCTGTCGGACAGATTGTCCGACTTAGCGGATGGTACGTCTGATCTGACGGACCGTCAAGGGTGCAGGGCCGGTGCGCGTCTGGGTGCCCGCGTGCCGGACGCGGCACGTTCGCACTCGCCGCCGGGAGGCCGGGGCCCGGCGCTCAGCGGCAGAGGTCGTCGGGGCCGTCGAGGACGACCCGGGGCTCCTCGGTCACCACGAACTCGAGGTGGTCGACGTCGAGGAACTGGCCGAGGTCGGCGAGGACTGCTGCGAAGTCGGGCTCGGCCGTGTGGGCCCGGTACTCGTCCATCGACGCGAACCACTGCACGGTGACCCCGTCGTAGCCGCGTCGGTCGTCGTCCCCGCGGTAGTCGTCGAGCGGCCGCGGGTGCTGCTCGTAGCGCAGCACGTGGCTCCCGCTCCTCGTCCCGACGACGAAGGGGCCGTGGTGGTCCCGCCAGTACGCGTGGAACTCGGACGGGCTCAGTCCCTCCTTCCTCCGCAGCAGGCACGTCAGCCTCACCATGGCGCTCCTTTCTTCCCGTCCCCCCGGCGCGAGCGAGGAGCCGGTGCCGTCGTCGCCTGGCACCTTCGCACGCCCACGGGCCGCTCGCCCGCCGGACCGACGCGCCGGAGCGGTCGGTTAGCGTCTGGTCCGTGCCGGAGCAGCCCCGCGAGCGACACCTTCCCACGACCGGATCGCCGCCCCGCCGGAAGGGGGCCCGACGCCTCGGACGGCTCCGGCGCGACGGCTTGAACGCCGTGGTCAACGCCACGTGGGACTGGGTGTGCACGACGGGGGCCAGCGGCGCGGGCGATCGGCGGACCCGGGGCTTCGGCGCCTTCGGCGAGCACAGCTGCCTGTCGTTCCCGCCGGGCGCCATCTTCGGGGAGCGCTGGATCCACGTCGGTGCCGACACGCTGATCGGCCCGTACGTCAGCCTGTCGGCGGGCATGGTCCCCGGCCAGCAGATGGTCACCGACCCGGTGGTGCGCATCGGCGATCGGTGCATGATCGGGCGCGGCAGCCACATCGTCGGGCACTTCGGCATCGAGATCGGGGACGACGTGCACACCGGGCCGTACGTCTACGTCACCGACCAGAACCACGGCTACGAGTCGGTCGACGAACCGGTCCACTCGCAGTGGCCCTCCGACCGGCCCGTGCGCATCGGCGCCGGGAGCTGGCTCGGGACGGGCGTCGTCGTGCTGCCGGGCACGGAGCTCGGACGCAACGTGGTGGTGGGCGCGGGTGCCGTCGTGCGGGGCACCTTCCCCGACTACAGCGTGGTCGCCGGGGTCCCCGCCCGCGTGGTGCGGAGCTACCGCCCCGGTGC
>JAJZJT010000088.1 GCA_021809995.1 Actinomycetes bacterium | reverse complement strand
GGCTGGGCGGCGCCCGCTCGACCCCGCTCGGCGCCGTCAGGTCCAGGTCGCAGGTCGCCGGGCCGCGGCGAAGACCGCCTCGACGTCGGACGGGCGGAGGATGGCCCGCCGGCGCAGGAGCCACGGGACGAGCTGGCGTTGTCCGACGACGGTCACGCTGCCATCGGCAGGCTGGCAGCGGACGTTGAAGCCGTTCTCGACGCCCACGAGGCCGACGATGCCGACCACCGCTACCGGCCTGCCCAGCGCCCTGCCGAGGAGCCGGCTCGCCCGCTCGGCTTCGGACCGCGCCGCCGGCACGTAGTCGCGCTCGTGCCCGTTGACGACCAGGGTGTCGCCGCGCAGCCAAACCCGTGCGTCGGGGAGGTGCTTCGTGTTGACCGTGTAGACCCCTCCCGGACCGATGACCACGTGGTCGATGTCGGCGCCGCGCGACCCCACCGGGACCGAGTGCAGAACGTGCCAAGCCTCGGGGAGCCTCGCCAGCCGGGCGCCGACGACGCGCTCGCCCTCGGCGCCGATGCGAAACGCGCGCTCGCGCGTGTGGACACCGAGGAGCCGGGCCAGCATCGTCCGGACGGGCGCCTCGTGCCGTAGCGCCGCCGCCGTCACTGCGACCGAGCGCCCAGGTTCGTTGGCGGCGAGGTCGACCCAAGGTCCGACGACGATCTCGGCGTCGGACCACACGGACGCAGGCGCGGGGACGGAAGGAGCGCGTGCCGGCGCCTGCCGGGTCGCCGGCGCCTCCGGTTGGGGGGTCTGGAAGGTGTCGCCCCTACCCCGCCCGGCAGCCGGCGCGGCGCTCGCCACGAGGTCGCGAGCGCTCCCGGGACGGCCGACCCGCCGCGCCGGGAGGTCGCAGCAGTAGCGGCCGAGCGCGCGCTCGAACTCCTCCCGGAGGTCGGCGCGCCGGAGGACGGCACGACCGTCGTCGAGGTCGACCCAGCCCACCCGCACCCCCGTGCGGGTGCGGACGTCGAGGCAGTCACGACCACTGCGCCGGCGTCGGGCGACCGTGAGCTCGTTCACCTCGAACGCATCGGCACGGCGCCGCCCCGACTTGACGGTGGTGCCGCGACCTCACCACCTGGAGCAGGAACGGGGGGGACCACGCCGTTGATGGTGCCTCGTCGCTGTGACAGCCGAGGACCAGACTCGTGCCTGTCGTCGCCGCACCGCCCACGCCGGGCCACCTGCCCGGCGTGGGCGGTGCGGCTGGACCCGATCGCCGGCACGGGCGAGCCGCGAGCGGTCGGAGGACCTGGTCGCACGGTGCGACCAGTGACGTGGGAGGTGACCATGGGATTCGGACGCCGGCTCGTTCGTCATGCTGTGCGGCGGGCCACCCCTCGACCCGTGCGGCGGGTGGCGCATCCGGTGCGCGCCGCCCGGCGTGTCGTCACGCCGTGGCCGGTGCGCCGTGTCCGCCGTCAGGTCTTCGTCCTGCGACATCCGGTCGGAGCGGCGGAGGAAGCCGTGCTGGGCACGCTCTTGCGGCGCCGGCGCCCGCGCCGGCGCTGACCCGGTGATCGGCAGGTCCGCTCCGTCGCCGTCGACGGGGCGACGGTCGGCGAGGCGCTCGGCGGGCAGCGAGGAGCTCGGCGGGCAGCGATGCCCTCGCGACGCACGACCGGACGAACGCCCTCATGGCGGTGAGGGACGTGGCGGGCTCGGGGAGAGCCACGACGCTCGGCCGGATCTGCACGTTGCCGGGTCCCTCGGGCAGCTCGACGTGCCCGCCCGCCGTCGTGGGGACAGAGGACGGTCGGGTCGGCCTCGGGGTCCCGACCGTGTCGTCTCGTGTCGTCTCGTGTCGAAAGGGGCGGGTCGTCGGCGTCGTGCAACAGCGGCGCAGCGGTCCGCGACCGTCATACTGGAGGCACATGAGGACGCCGGAGGACCGCGCCGCGCGGGTGGGCCGCTGCACGAGCACGCCTTCGCCGACGGCGGGTCGGGCCCTCCTCCCCGAACCGGCGAGCGGGCTCGGCTCAGGGCCTCGGGGCCGGTCAGGCCTCCGGAGCCACGGCCCGCTCCCACTCCCCCGAGCGGCCGCCGCTCTTGCGCCACAAGGTCAGGTCCTCGATCGACGCGTCGGGGTCGGACGGGAGGACCGCGGCGACGACCGTGAGGGCCGCCGTCGCGCAGGCGGTGAGGGCTTCCATCTCGACGCCGGTGGGTGCCACCACCTGTGCCGTCCCCTCTATCTCGACGCCTCGGTGGGACAGCTGCAAGTGGACGTCGGTGTGCGCGCTGGCCAGCTGATGGCAGAGCGGGATGAGCTCCGAGGTGTGCTTGGCCGCCTGGATGCCCGCCAGCCGGGCCTCCTCGAGGAGCTCGGGCCACGAGACGGGCACCTCCGTCCCGGGCGCTCCCGTCACCCACGGCGTGTGCAGCTGCACCCGGCACCGGGCGAGCGCCAGGCGCACCGTCCACGGCTTCGCGCTGACGTCGACCATCCGGGCGCGCCCGTTCCGGTCGACGTGGGTGAGCTCGGTCCCCCGCTCCTCGGGGGTCGGCGCTCCGGCGTGTCGCTGCGGCATCGCGCTCACGCTACCCGGCGGTGCACCCCCCGTCCCCACGCCTCGACGGGGCGAAGGTGAGCGGGACGCGGCAGGCCCCCGGCGCCGCCGGGATCGTCCTGACGGGCGGGCGCAGCCGGCGCATGGGCGTCGACAAGGCCACACTCGAGGTCGGCGGCGTGCCGTGCGCGGTCCACGTCGCCTCCGTGCTCGCCGCCGTGGTGGACCTCCTCGTCGAGGTGGGGCCCGGGCACACGGGGCTGGTGCGCGCCCCGGAGGACCGCCCGGGCGAGGGGCCGCTCGCCGCCTTGGTCGACGGGGCACGAGCCCTGTCCTCCCTCGGCCACGCGGGCGGCGCTCTGGTGGTCGCGTGCGATCTCCCCGCCGTCACGCCCGCGGCGTTGTCCATGCTCGCCAGCTGGCCCACGGCAGCGTCCGTCGTCCCCGTCGTCGCCGGTCGGCCCCAGACGTTGTGCGCACGCTGGTCGGCCGACGCTCTCGTCGAAGCCGCGGCGCTGGTCACCGCCGGCGAGCGCTCGGTAAGCGCCTTGCTCGCCCGTCTCGGCCCCGAGGGGGTGGTCCTCCTCGACGAAGGGGCGTGGCCGGCCGGCGTCGACGCGTCGGCCTTCGCCGACGTCGACACGCCCGAGGACCTCGCGCGGCTCCGCCTGGGCCCGGAGCGCCCGGCTCCTTCCTGACCGGCTCTCGGAGGTTCGCGGCAGGGAACGGCGCACCGTGCCGGTACGATCGCCGACGTGCACGACGTCCCGCTCGGCGGCGACCCGCCCGCCGGAGACGACTGGATCGGCGCCGGCGAGGACGTCCTCCCGACGGCCGAGGCGCTCGAGTGGGCGGTCCGGCCCGGCTGCGGTGCGGTCGTCACGTTCTGCGGGACCGTCCGCGACCACGCGGAGGGTCGCCACGGTGTCACCCACCTCGACTACGAGGCGTACCTCGAGCAGGTCGAGCCCCGGCTCGACGCCGTCGCCCGGGCTGCCCGGGCGCGCTGGCCCGAGCTCGGGCGCGTGGTGCTCCTCCACCGGCTGGGCCGGCTCGTCGTCGGGCAGGTCTCCGTGGTCGTGGTGGTGTCCGCGCCCCACCGCGGCGAGGCGTTCGACGCCGCCCGGTTCTGCATCGACGCCGTGAAGGAGTCGGTGCCGATCTGGAAGCGCGAGACGTGGGCGGAGGGGTCCGACTGGGGCCGGTGCGCCCACGACGTGCGCGACGTCGACGAGGTGGGCCCGGCCGCCACCCCGGCGAGCCCGTGAGCACGACCCGCTCCGACGAGCGCGGGAACGGGCACGGGGCCCTCGTCCCGCTCGACGAGGCACGGGCGTTCGTCGTCGACCGCTGCGCCCCGCTGGCTGCACGCGACGTCCCGGTGGGGGAGGCCAGCGGTCTCGTCCTCGCCGTGGCCGTCGTCGCCGACCAGGACGTCCCGCCCTTCGCCAACTCGGCGATGGACGGCTACGCCGTGCGGGCCGCGGAGACGGCTGGCGCCCCGTGTCGGCTGGTCGAGCGCGGCGCGCTGATGGCCGGCGACGCCCCGACGATCGCCGTGGGCGCGGGCGAGGCGGTGCGCATCATGACGGGGGCGCCGCTGCCGCCGGGCGCCGATGCCGTCTGCAAGGTCGAGGAGACCGTACGTGGTGAGGACGGCACGGTCGTCATCGAGCGGCCGGTGTCGGCGGGCGAGAACGTCCGCGCCGCGGGCGACGACGTCGCTGCGGGGAGCGAGGTCTTCGTGCCCGGCACCACGCTCACGCCGGCGGCGATCGGCGTGGTGGCCAGCCTCGGCGTCGACACGGTGCGCGTCCGGCCCCGCCCACGCGTCGCCGTCGTCGCCACGGGCGACGAGCTCGTGACGGGCCCTGGGCCGCTCGCCCCCGGCAAGATCCGGGACGCCAACCGGCCCGCACTGCTCGCCCGGCTCGTCGTCGACGGGTTCGACGCGGTCGACCTCGGCCAGGTCGGGGACGAACCCCAGGCCCTCGCCGCCGTGCTCGAGCGTGCCGGTGGGCTCGCCGATGCCGTCGTGGCCACCGGCGGGGTCAGCGTCGGCGACCGCGACGTGGTGAAAGCCGTCCTCTCGGAGCGCTGCCACGACATGCGTTGGATGCAGGTCGCCATCAAGCCGGCCAAGCCGTTCGCCTTCGGCACGCTCGCCACGACAGGGGTGCCTGTCTTCGGCCTTCCGGGGAACCCCGTGTCCGCCCTCGTGTCCTACGAGCTCTTCGCCCGCCCGGGGCTGCGGCGCCTGGCCGGCAGCGCGACGACGGACCGGCCGCGACTGGCCGCCACGGCCGAGGCACCCTTGGCCCGCCGGACCGACGGCAAGCTCCACCTCCTCCGGGTGGTCGCCCGTGCCCGCGCCGACGGGACCCTCGGGGTCCGACCCGCCGGCGGCCAGGGCTCCCACCAGCTGCGGGCGATGGCCGCCGCCAACGCGCTCGCCATCGTGCCCGACGGCGACGGTGTCCCCGAGGGTGGTGCGGTCGAGGTCGTGGTGCTCGACCCGTTCGGCCCGGTTGCCGACGACCGGGCGTGGCCGTCGTGACCGAGACGCCCGAGCCCCCCGACGCGACGGGGCCGGTCAGGGTCGCGGGGCCGGTCAGGAGACGCCGACCGGCGGCTGCGCCACCCACCGAAGGTCCGCTCGTCGACACCTACGGAAGGGTCCACACGGACCTCCGGATCTCGGTGACGGACCGCTGCAACTTCCGCTGCGTCTACTGCATGCCCGAGGAAGGCGTGCCGTTCCTGCCGCGCGCCGACCTCCTCACCTTCGAGGAGATCACCCGGGTGGTGACCGTCGCCCACCGGTTGGGCGTGCGGTCGGTCCGCTTCACCGGAGGCGAGCCGCTCGTGCGCCGCGACCTCGCCGAGCTCGTCGCCATGGTCGCCGACGTGGGCTTCGACGACGTGGCCCTGACCACCAACGGAACCGGTCTCGCCGCCCTCGCTCCCCGGCTCGCAGCCGCCGGCCTGCGGCGCGTCAACGTGAGCTGCGACTCCCTGCGCCCCGAGCGCTACGCCCGCATCCGCCGTCGCGGCGACCTCGCCACCGTGCTGGCGGCGATGGACGCCGCCGAAGCGGCCGGTCTCGAGCCGCTGAAGGTCAACGTGGTCGCCATCGCCGGCGTCAACGACGACGAGATCGAGGACTTCGGTGCCTTCGCCCGCCGCACGGGACGCGAGGTGCGCTTCATCGAGTTCATGCCGCTCGACGCCCCGGGCAGCTGGCGGCGCGACCAGGTCGTCCCGGCGTCCGACGTCCTCGCCCGGCTCGACGCCCGCTGGCCGCTCAAGGTGGTCGCCGACTCCGGGGACCCCGCCCCGGCCGAGCGCTACCGCTTCCGTGACGGTGGAGGCACCATCGGGGTCGTGGCCAGCGTGACCCGACCGTTCTGTGGCACGTGCAACCGGCTCCGGCTCACCGCGGACGGTGCCGTGCGGAACTGCCTCTTCTCGGACGCCGAGCGCTCGCTTCGGGACCTGATGCGTAGCGGGGCGGGTGACGACGAGCTCGAGACGGCGCTCCGCCGTGCCGTGTGGGACAAGCTGCCCGGGCACGGGATCAACGATCCCGGCTTCCTCCGCCCGGTGCGGTCCATGTCGATGATCGGCGGGTGACGGTGGCCCGGCTGCGGCTGTTCGGGCCGATCGCCGAGCTGGCCGGCACGCGCCACGACCACGTGCCCGGTGCCAGCGTGGCCGAGGCGGTGGCGGCGGCGTCCGAGCGCTACGGCGACGCCTTCGCCCGCCTGGCCGCTCACTGCCGCGTGTGGGTGAACGGCGAGGGCGCCGACCCCACCACACCGGTGGGGGACGACGACGAGGTCGCGCTGCTGCCGCCGGTCTCGGGAGGCTGAGCCCCGGGCCTATCCCCCGGCTCGCCCGCCGGCGTGGGCGTGCCCTCCGTGAGGATGCGGGTCGTCGCCACTGAGCAGGGCGAGGGCGTGGGGCACCACGTCGAGCACGGCGGCGAGCCCCTCGGCCGCTCCGGTCGGCGAGCCGGGCACGTTCACCACCAGGCAGGGACCGATCGTGCCCGCCACCCCACGCGACAGGCGTCCCTTCCGGTCGGCCAGCCGGACCGCTTCGGCGAGACCCGGGGCGAGGCGGTCGACGACCGAACGGGTCGCCTCGGGCGTGAGGTCTCGGGGCGCGAAGCCTGTGCCCCCCGTGGTGACGACCAGCCCGTCGAAGTCGGCGGCCAGCCGGCGCAGCGCTCCGGCGACCGGTTCGACGCCGTCGGGGACGACGAGCCGTTCGACAACGGTGAAGCCGGCTGCCTCGAGGGCGGCGGCGACCGCCGGGCCCGAGCGGTCCTCGGCCGCGCCGGTGGCGACCGAGTCCGACACCACCAGCACCTTGGCACGAAGCGCCACGGCGGCAGCGTACCCGGGCGGTGGCGTACCCGGGCGGGGGCGTACCCCCCGGGCAGGGAGGCGGGCCGGGGTTGCGGTGGCGCACGGCTGGGCACCGTGGGCGGGGCGCCGGTAGCATCGGCAGGGATGGCCACCGACACCCGTGCCTGGATCGACGCCTACGCGGCAGCCCTGGGTGTCGGGACGCTCTCTGATGCCGACATCGCCGTGCTCCTCGAGCTGGCGGGGACCGCGGCGCACGCCGCCGAGCGGACCGCCGCACCCCTGTCGTGCTGGCTCGCCGCGTCGGCGGGGGTCCCTCCGACCGTCGCCCTCGAGCAGGCACGGTCGCTGGCGGCGTCCGTCGCCGAGGACGCCTCGGACTGAGCGTCCGGACCGGGGCGGGGCGCCGGTCGGAAAGGCCGTGTCGTCCTCCACGACCTCACCGGTGCCAGGGGCCCGTGCTCGGAGCGGCGGGCCGCCGCCTGTCGCGTACGCTGGCACGGTGGGTGGCACCCGTGGGTGACTACAGCGTGGGCGAGGTGGCAGGCGTCCTCGACGTGAGCCCCGACACGGTGCGTCGGTGGGTCGACAGCGGGCACCTGCCCGCCGCCCGCGACGAGTCCGGCCACCGGCGGGTCGACGCCGTGGCGCTGGCCCGCTTCGCCCGCTCCCTCTACGGCGAACCGGACCCGGAGGTCACGGCGCGCGAGTCGGCCCGCAACCACCTCGCCGGCATCGTCACGCGGGTGGTGAAGGACCGGGTGATGGCCCATGTCGAGGTCCAGGCCGGGCCGTACCGGCTGGTGTCGCTGATCAGCCGGCAGGCCGCCGACGACCTGGAGCTCTCCGAGGGCATGATGGTGACCGCCGTCGTCAAGGCCACCAACGTCTCACTCGTGCGGGACACCGACTGAGGCGGCGTTCCCGCCCGGGGGCGAGCCGTTCCCGCCCGGTGGCGAGCCGTTCCGCCACACGCGTACGGCATCGGGCGGGACCACGACCCGGCACCGGCCGCCCGGTTGCAAGAGGTCGCCCCCGGGGGAACGGGCCTCGAGCTCGACGCCACCGTCGAGGACGACCACGGTCGAGCACGTGGCGCCGACGTCGACGACGTCGACGACTGTCCCCCCGGGCTCTGTCCCCCCGGGCTCTGTCCCCTTCGGGTCCGGCCCGTCCCCCGCCCACGCCGTCACGGCGACGCGGTCGGGACGAACCCCCCATGTGACCGGCGTCCCCACCGGCAGGGTCCCCGTCGTCGCTCCGAGGACGGCCTGGCGGCCAGCGGGCCCCGACCGGTCTCGCGGCGGGCCGGGTGGGTCGCCGGTCGCTCCTGCCGTCGTCATCGGGACCTCGCCCGTGAGGAGCACCTGCCCGGGGGCGACGACGCGTCCGCGGCCGACGTTGCCGTAGCCGACGAGGCGGGCGACGACCGGTGAGGCCGGGGCACTCAGCACGTCTGCCCGGGCACCGGCCTGGAGGACCCGGCCCCCGTCGACGACCACGATCTCGTCGGCCAGCAGTGCTGCCTCGGCGGGGTCGTGGGTGACGAGGACGGTGGGGAGGAAGAGCTCGCGCTGGAGCCGGCGCAGCTCGCCCCGCAGCTCGTCGCGCACGGGCACGTCGAGCGCCGAGAAGGGCTCGTCGAGCAGCAGGAGGCGGGGGGAGCGAGCGAGCGCCTGTGCCAAGGCGACCCGCTGGCGCTGTCCACCGGACAGCTCGGCGGGGAGCCGGTGCTCGAGCCCGCTGAGGTGGAGACGACCGAGCCAGTGGGCGGCGAGCGGCGCCTCGGCACCGGTGCCGAAGCACACCTGCTCCCACACCGTGAGATGGGGGAGCAGGCCGTACCCCTGGGGGACGTAGCCGAGGCGACGGTCCTCGCACGGGACGCCGTCGACCACGGTCTCGCCGTACGCGACCGTGCCCACCCCGGGGCCGAGCAGGCCGGCGATCGCCCGAAGGGTGAGCGACTTCCCGGCGCCCGAGGCACCGAGGAGGGCGAGGCGGGTGCTCGACGCGGCATGGGCGACCTCGAGGCGGAAGGTCCCGACCGTGGCGTCGATGGCAAAGCGGACCGGTGTGGCCTGCCCAGGTCGTGCCGGCAGGGCGTGGACGGGTGCCCTGCCGGCGACAGGTCCTCCCCGTCCACGTCCCCGTCCCCGCCACCGGCGCCAAGGCACGAGCCCGAGGGTGGTGGCGGCCGCCGCCACGGCGAGCGCGAGCGCGGTCGGTGCCTCGGTGGAGGGCAACCCCGTCCCCGAGAACTGCACGTACGTGTAGATCGGCAGCGTCTCGGGGTGGTAGGCGAGCACGACAGTGGCGCCGTACTCGCCGAAGGCCCGGAGCCAGGTGAGCAGCAGGCCGGCACGGACCCCGGGAGCCGCCATCGGCAGGCTCACCCGGAAGAAGCGCGACCAGGGTCGGTGCCCGAGGGTGGCGGCGTGGTCGAGGACCGCCGGGTCGATGCGGGCGAACGCCGAGCGGGCGGTCACCACGAGGAACGGCGCCGACACGAACGACTGGGCGAGCACGACCCCCGCCAGCGAGTCGGTCAGATGCCGCCCCACTGCCTCGCCGAGGGGCGTGTAGGGACCGACCACCTCGACGAGGAGGATGCCGCTCATCAGCGGAGGCAGGGCGAGGGGCAACTGGACGAGGACGCCGACGACGGCACCCAGGCGGCTCCGTGAGCGGGCCAGCAGGTAGGCGAGCGGCACGCCCGTCAGGGCGACGAGCGCGGTGGTGATCGTGGCGGTGACGACCGAGACGGTGAGCGCGTGCGTCGCTCCCGGCGCAGCCGGGACGCCGTGCCGGGCACTGGCCAGACGCGCCACGAATGCGACGAGCGGGACGACGAGGTAGAGGACGAGGAGCGCGCCGAGCCAGGGGAGCGGGGTGGCGAGCGACCTTCGGGTCACGGTAGGCCGAGCGCGGCCCGGAGCCCGGACGGCACGGCGGCGCGCCCGGTCACCGTCGGCGGGTGGACGAGGTCCATGCCGGCGTCGCGCAGCAAGGCCTGCCCGCGCCGTCCGAGCAGGAAGCGGACGAACGACGCTGCGGCGGCCGCGTGCGGTGCCCGGTCGAGCACCGTGACGGTGAAGGTGGCCCCCAGGTGGACGCCGGTGAGCGGCACCGTGGGGATGCCAGCGGCGACGGCCTCGACCTTGTAGAAGAACCCGGCGTCGAGCTGGCCAGCCTGCAGCCGGCCCACCAGGGTCTGCTCGGGGAAGACACCCGCCGTCGACGTCGTGAGCCGGGCCAGCTGGGGGAGGTGCCGGACCGTGGCCGTCTGGTCGAGGGCGGTGACGGCGAGGACGCCCTTCGGGTCGATCCTCGGGTCCGTGCGCCCGAGGAGGAAGCCCGAGCGGGTGACCACGTCGTACCACGGGTGGGTGCGCAGCGAGGCGGCGAACCGGCTCGCCGGGTTGTAGCCGAGGACGAGGGGCGAGGTGGCGAAGGCGGCGTACCACGACACCCACGACCCGTGTGCCGGGCCCTCGAGGGACCGGTCGGCGGAGGGGGCGGCGCTCACGAAGACGTCGGCGACCTGGGTGCCGCCGCGGATCTCGGAGGCGAGCCCGTCCGACCCGCCGGCAAATCCCACGAAGGTGTCCCCGCTGGCACGCTCGAAAGCGGGCCCGATCGACACCTCCATCAGGTGGGTGAGCGAGCCGGCGTAGAGGACGTCGACCGGCTGGCCGTGGTGGCCCGCCGCGGCGCCCGACGACGAGGACGAGCCCGACGGGGACGAGCCGGCGGGGGAGGAGCAGGCGGCCAGCCCGATGGCGAGCAGGCCCGCGACAGCCGACCGGGCGAAGCGGCCGCGGGGCCGGCGGCCGGCGGCGTGGCGCCGCGGGAGGAGCTCCGACGGCGGAGCCCAGGTGCGCATCGCCGCAAGCGTACCTGGCTGGTCCGGCAGATGCGAGCCTGATCCGGTAAGCAAGCTTGCTTCTGCTGGTAAGAAAGTG
>JAJZJT010000087.1 GCA_021809995.1 Actinomycetes bacterium | reverse complement strand
GAGCCTGGGTCGACTTGCCACAGCCGTCGATCCCTTCGAGCGCGACGAGCCGGCCCCGCGCCGAGGAGGTCACCCGCCGGCCGGGGCCTTCTTCGCCGGGGCGGCCTTCTTCGCCGGGGCCTTCTTCGCCGGGGCGGCCTTCTTCGCCGGGGCGGCCTTCTTCGCCGGGGCGGCCTTCTTCGCCGGGGCCTTCTTCGCCGGGGCCTTCTTGGTGGTGGCGGCCTGCTTCGCCGGGGCCCGGCGCCGGGTGGGGGGTCCGGCGGCCCGACGATCGGCGAGGAGCTCGGCCGCCCGCTCGACCGTCAGGCTCTCGACGTCGTCGCCCTTGCGCAGCGACGCGTTCGTCGTGCCGTCGGTCACGTACGGCCCGAAGCGCCCGTCGCGCACGACCATGGGCAACCCCGTGGCGGGGTCGGGGCCGAGCTCGCGCAACGGCGCGGCGGTGGCCCGGCCGCGCCGCGCTTTCGGCTGGGCGAAGAGGGCGAGCGCCTCGTCGACCGTCACCGTCAACAGCTGCTCCTCGCTGGCCAGGCTCCGGCTGTCGGTCCCCTTCTTGAGGTAGGGGCCGAACCGGCCGTTCAGCGCGACGATCTCCTCGCCGCTCACCGGGTCGACGCCCACCGTCCGGGGAACGGACAGGAGCTGGAGCGCCTGGTCGAGCGTGAGGGTGTCGGGCGACATCGACGCGAACAACGACGAGGTGCGCGGCTTGGGCTGCCCGTCGACCACCTCGCCCAGCTGCACGTAGGGCCCGAAGCGGCCTGCTTTCACCCATACCGGGAGGCCGCTTTCCGGGTCGGCACCGAGCACCCGGTCCCCCGACGGCGCGACCAGCAGCTCTTCGGCCCGGCTCGGCGTCAGCTCGTCGGGCGGCAAGTCGTCGGGGATCGACACCCGGTCCTCGCCGTGCTGCAGGTACGGTCCGTACCGGCCGACCCGGGCGACGATGGGCTGTCCGTCGCTCGCCGTCCCGATGGAGATCGAGTTGACGTCGCGGGCGTCGATGAGCCCGAGGTTCTCGCTGACCTCGCGCTTCAGGCCGATCCGGGTCAGCTTGTCGTGCCCGTCGTTCCCGGCGCCGTGCCCGTCGCTTGCCGCCACCGCGCCGGCCGCGCCTCCGCCAGCCGCCTCGCCCGAGCGGCCGTCCTGGCCGTCCTGGTCGTCCTGGCCGAAGTAGAAGCGCGAGAGCCACGGCAGCGCCTCCTCGTTGCCCGAGGCGATGGCGTCGAGGTCGTCCTCCATGGCAGCCGTGAAGCCGTAGTCGACCAGCTCGGAGAAGTACCGCTCGAGCAGCCCGACGACGGCGAAGGCGGTGAAGGAGGGCACGAGGGCGGTGCCCTTCTTCCACACGTACCCTCGGTCGAGGATGGTGGCGATCACGCTGGCGTACGTCGAGGGTCGCCCGACGCCCAGCTCCTCCATGGCCTTGACGAGCGACGCCTCGGTGTAGCGGGCGGGCGGCTGGGTGCTGTGCCCCCCGGGCTCGAAGTCGCGGGCGGCGAGAGGATCGCCCTCGGCGAGCGGTGGCAGGTGGACCTCGCGGTCGGCCAGCTCGGCCTCCGGGTCGTCCTCCCCCTCGACGTAGGCGCGGAGGAACCCGGGGAACTGGACCACCTTGCCGCTGGCGGCGAACGTCGCCGTCATGGCCGGGGCATCGGCGGCGGCCGGCACGGTGCCCACCAGGCGCACCTGGGCGCTCGTGCCGGTGGCATCCGTCATCTGCGACGCGACCGTCCGCTTCCAGATGAGCTCGTAGAGCCGGAGCTCGTCGCCGGTGAGCTGGCCCGCCGCCTGCTCGGGCGTCCGGAACACCTCCCCTGCCGGGCGGATGGCCTCGTGGGCCTCTTGGGCGTTCTTGACCTTGCGCTCGTAACGTCGCGGCTGAGCGGGAACGTAGTCCGGGCCGTAGAGGGCGGCGGCCTGGGACCGGGCAGCCGTCAGCGCCTGGTCCGACAGGGTGGTGGCGTCGGTGCGCATGTAGGTGATCCACCCGCCCTCGTAGAGCCGCTGGGCGACCTGCATGGCTCGCTGGGCGCTGAAGCGAAGCTTGCGACCCGCCTCCTGCTGGAGGGTCGAGGTCATGAAGGGGGGAGCGGGCGAGCGCCGGAAGGGACGGTGCGTGACCGACGCGACGACGAAGTCGGCACCGCCCAGGCGGTCGGCGAGCGTGCGGGCACCCGCCTCGTCGAGCACGGTCACCGGGCCGGACGCGGTGAGCTGGCCCGACTCGTCGAAGTCGCGACCGGTGGCGAGCGGAACGTCGTCGACGGCGACCAGCGCGGCTTCGAAGGTCGCCGGCGTGCCCGCGTCGTGCTCCGCGGTGGCGGCGAAGGTGCCGTCGACGCCCCACCAGGACGCCGAGCGAAAGCGCATCCGCGACCGTTCGCGCTCGACGACCATACGGGTGGCGACGCTCTGGACCCGGCCCGCCGAGAGGCGGGGCATGACCTTCTTCCACAGCACGGGGGAGACCTCGTAACCGTAGAGCCGGTCGAGGATGCGCCGGGCCTCCTGGGCGTCGACCAGGCGCCGGTCGAGCTCGCGCCACTCCTCCACGGCCCGCTGGATCGCCGCCGGGGTGATCTCGTGGAACACCATGCGCTTGACCGGCACCTGCGGGGCGAGGACCTCGAGGAGGTGCCAGGCGATCGACTCGCCCTCGCGGTCCTCGTCGGAAGCCAGGTAGACCTCGGTCGCCTCGCGCACCAGCTGCTTCAAGCGGGCCACCTGGGCCCGCTTGTCGGGCGAGACGATGTAGAGCGGCTTGAAGCCGTTGTCGACGTCGACCCCGAGGCGGGCCCACGCCTGGTCCTTGTAGGCGGCCGGCACCTCGTCAGCCCGCCGTGGCAGGTCGCGGATGTGACCGATCGACGACTCGACCACGTAGTCGGGCCCGAGCATGCCGGCGATCGTCTTGGCCTTGGCGGGCGACTCGACGATGACGAGGGGCCGTCCTCCGGCTCCGGCACCCCTGCGGCCGCGGCGCGCGGCGCTGGTCTCCTGGGCTCGTCCTCCGGCGGGTTCGGTCGCTGGCATGGCTGTCACGAAAGGGTGGTGGCCTGCGGCGTCACTGTCAATACCGGCGCCACGACGGGAACGGCCCGCTCCGACGGACGCCCGGGGTCTTCGCTCCGGACGGCGCGCCGGCGGCCCTCAGTCGTGCGCCCCCACCGGCATCGGCGTCGGCGTGGCACTGGTGGGGGCCTCGGCGTCCATCGCCTCCGACTTGCGCTTCGAGAAGCCGATGGACACGAGCAGGACCACGAGCGCGCCGCCGGCGATCCCGAGGCGCGCTCCGGTGTGCGAGTGCAGCGTGATGACGGCCGGCAGGATCAGCAGCGAGACCAGGTTCATCACCTTGATCAGAGGGTTGAGCGCCGGTCCCGCGGTGTCCTTGAAAGGATCGCCGATCGTGTCGCCGATGACGGCCGCCTTGTGGGCGTCGGAGCCCTTGCCGCCCTCGTGGCCGTCCTCGATGTACTTCTTGGCGTTGTCCCAGGCCCCGCCGGAGTTCGACAGGAAGTTGGCCATCAGCTGGCCGGTCAGGATCGCCGCGGCCAGGAAGGCCCCGAGGGCCAGGTAATTGATGCCGAAGCCGATGATGACCGGGCTCAGCACGGCGAGCAGCGCCGGCGTGGTCAGCTCGCGCTGCGACGCCTTCGTGCAGATCGAGATGACCCGGGCGTACTGGGGCTTCTCGGTGTAGTCCATGATGCCGGGGTGCTCGCGGAACTGGCGGCGCACCTCCTGGACGACGGTTCCAGCCGTGCGGCCCACCGCTCGGATCGCCAGCGCCGAGAAGATGAAGGCGATCGAACCGCCGATGAGCAGGCCGATGAACACGGTCGGGTTCGAGACGTTGATCTGGGTGGCCGGATCGTGGAAGAGGGCGTTGCCGATCTGGTGGGGAAGGTTGAGCTGAGAACCGACGGTCTCGATGAACGAGGCGAACAGCGACACGGAGGCGATGACCGCCGAGCCGATGGCGACACCCTTGGTGACCGCCTTCGTGGTGTTCCCCACGGCGTCGAGGCTGACCATGACCCGCTCGGCCTCGCCGGTGAACTCACCGGACATCTCGGCGACGCCGGCGGCGTTGTCGGACACCGGCCCGAAGCTGTCCTCGGACAGGATCATGCCTGCGGTCGAGAGCAGCCCGATGCCGGTGAGCGAGACGAGGTAGAGGGTCAGCTCGATGTTCCCGCCGCCGAGGCCCACCGCCGCCCCGATGGCGATGGCGATGGCGACGATCGCCCACACCGAGGACTCGAGCCCGATGGCGATGCCGGCGAGCGCGGTCGTGGCCGGGCCCGTCCGGGCTGCCTCGGCGATCTCGCGCACGGGGCTGCGCTCGGTCGAGGTGAACTGCTCGGTGATGGCGCTCGCGACGATCATGAGGGCGACGCCGATCAGCACGGCGAAGAACGCCTTCCAGTAGTGCAGGTACGCCCCGGCGACCACGGCGGTGCCGGCGACGGTCAGCACCCCGGCCGTCCACACGCCCCGGTTGATCGGCGCCATGGCCGTCTTGTCCCTGGCCGTCGCCCGCACGACGAACACGCCGACGATGGTGGCGAGGATGCCGATGCCGGGCACGATCAGCGGGAAGACCACCGCCTTGGCGGCGTCGGCCGAGCGCCCGATGGAGCCGAAGGCGGAGAAGCCCAGGATGATGGCGGCGATGATGGTGATGGCGTAGGACTCGAAGAGGTCAGCGGCCATGCCGGCGCAGTCGCCGACGTTGTCGCCCACGTTGTCGGCGATCGTGGCCGCGTTGCGGGGATCGTCTTCGGGGATGCCGACCTCGACCTTGCCGACGAGGTCGGCGCCGACGTCAGCCGCCTTGGTGAAGATGCCACCGCCGACCCGCATGAAGAGCGCCAGCAACGAGGCACCGAAGCCGAAGCCCACCAGCACGGCGGTCGCGCTGTTCTGGAAGATGAAGACGATCGCGGTGGCCCCGAGCAGGCCGAGGCCGACGCAGAAGAGGCCGGTGATGGCCCCGGTGCGGAAGGCGACCCGGAGCGCTGGCGCCATCTCGCCGTCACGGGCGGCCGCAGCCGTGCGCACGTTGCCCCGCACGGCGAGGCTCATGCCGATGAACCCGGTGAGGCCCGAGCACAGGGCGCCGGCGAGGAAGCACAGCACCCGGTAGACGCCCGCGGAGACGAACGAGAGCGCCACCGAATGGTCGGGGCGGGTGACCTTGGTGGCGGTGAAGAAGATGAGGACGGCCAGCGGGACGACGATGATGAGGATCGTCTTGAACTGGCGGGAGAGGAACGCCTGGGCGCCCTCCTGGATGGCCTTCGCGATGTCCTTCATGGCCGTGGTGCCCTGGTCAGCGGCGAGGACACCGCGCATGAGGAGCACGCCGACGATCACGGAGATGAGCCCGGCGGCCAGGGCGAAGCCCAGCCAGCCCTTCTCCCCCCCGGTGAGGACGAAGCTCTGGTACCCCCCCTCGGCGAAGAGGTGGATCATCGGTGCTGCTCCCTTCGGTTCACCGCAGCGGGGCGTGCGGGCTCGTTCGCCATCGGTCAGACCTCCTCGGCGCCACCGGGCGCGCCCCCCTGCGTTCGCCCCGGAGACTGCCGGACGGCGACAGGGCGGAGCCCGGCCGCGCACCGAGTGCGCTGCCTCCCCTGGTGATGCGGGCCGAAGATAACCACAAACCGGGAGCCGCAGCAAGGACGCACGAGCCGGACGGGTCGGCCCCGGGTTGCCGACGGCGGCCTCCTGGCACGTCGAGGAGGCGGCACGGAGCAGGTCGGCCTGGCCCCGACGTGGGGGCGGGAGGCCCTCAGTCCTCGTCGACGTCCGGCCCGGCGACGATCTCGTAGTCGGGGTTGAGCATGGCCTGGCGGCGGAGCCAGTCGCCCACCATCCCTGCGGCGACGAGGCGCGTCCCGGGCTGGATGCCGGGGACGCGCCGGCGGCCCTGGAACACGAGCAGGAGCGTCCCCGTGTCGTCGGCGAGCACGCACTCGAGGTTCGCCGTTCCCGCCCGTGGCTGGACTCGGACCGACTTCACCCGGCCGGCGACGCGGGCCCGGGTACGCCACTCGACCGCGCCGATGGCGTCGGTCCCGCCGGCGACGCTGGAGCCGGCACCGGCCTCGCGTTCGGGCTCGGGCCGGCGCTCGCCGAGACCCCGGCCGGGAGCGCCCGGTCGATCGCGACCCCACTGGCGCCGCCGGGACAGCCATCCGCCCGACAGCTGGTAGGGGACGACGGTGGCGTTGACGTGGGGCAGCTGGCCGACCGTGGTGGCGATGCGGTCGGCGGTCCGGTCGTGGAGCAGGCGGTTCCAGCCGCCCGCATAGCCCCGGCGGGGAAGGAGGATGGAAAGCTCGGTGTCGCCGTCGGCCACGGTCTCGGCGGCGAGCTCGAGGGTTGCCCGGGTGAGCCGACGGTCCGGGCACTCGATGACGTCGAGCGGCAGTCGGCTCAGGCCGAGCCGGCTCCACTCGGCCTCGAGGGCGCTGGCTTCGCGGTTGTCGATGCAGAAGTGGACGGCGCGCAGCTCGTCAGGGTGGAGGGTGCGCGCGTACTGCAGGGCTCGGGCGGTCGCCAGGTCGAGCCGGTCGACCAGGACGGCCACCACGTGCCGGCCGAGCACGGGCGCCTCGGCGGCCACCTGCGCGCCCTGTTCGAGCTGGGCCTCCTCGCGCCCGTACTGGCGGTGCATGCGGAGGAGCCCGAGGTACATGAGCGGCCCCAGCACCACGACCACCCACGCGCCCTCGGTGAACTTGACGATGGCGAAGATGAGCACGATGAACGCGGTGAGGACGGCCGAGAACCCGTTGACGACCGCCCGTCGGCGCCACCGCCCCTCGCGGTGGGTGAGGTGGTGCCGGGTCATCCCGGCGCCGGCCATGGCGAAGCCGGTGAAGACGCCGATCGCGTAGAGGGCGACCAGGCTGTCGACCTTGGCGCCGGTGGCGAGCAGGAGGGCGACGGCCACGATGGCGAGGACGATGATCCCGTTGGAGAAGGTGAGCCGATGGCCGCGCCGTGTCAGCTGCCGGGGCAGGAACGAGTCCTCGGCCACGAAGCTGGCGAGGAACGGGAAGCCGTTGAAGCTGGTGTTGGCGCCCGTGTAGAGGATGAGCAGCGTGGCCAGCTGGACGACGTAGAAGAGGGTCGTCCCGAAGGGGCCGCTACCGAAGACGAAGCGGACCTCCTGGGAGACCACGGTGGGCGAGCCCGCCGCGTAGGGGACGGCATGGGTCCAGTGGGCGAGCATGGTGACGCCGAAGACGAGGAAGGCGAGCACCGAGCTCATGATGACGAGCGTGGTGCGGGCGTTCCGCCCGGTCGGGGGCTGGAACGAGGCCACCCCGTTCGAGATGGCCTCGAGCCCGGTGAGCGACGAGCCGCCGTTGGCGAAGGCCCGGAGCAGGGTGATGAACGCCAGGCCCATGAGCAGACCGTGGCCTGGGCTGCCCACCGGCCCGATGCCCGTGGTCGGCAGCGTGTGCGGGTGCAGCTGGCCGAGCATGGCCCGGACGTAGCCGATCACGATGACCGAGCTCAGCGAGAAGACGAAGAAGTAGGTGGGGAAGGCGAAGATGCGACCCGCCTCGCGGATGCCCCGCAGGTTGCCGTAGAGGAGGACGACCACCACCGCGACCGTGATGGGGACCGTGTACGGGAGGAGCTGGTGGAACGCCGACGTGAGGGCGGCGGTGCCGGCCGCCGTCTGCACGGCGACGGTGACCGTGTAGTCGATGAGCAGGGCGACGGCGGCCACCTGGGCGATGTTGGGGCCGAGGTTCTCGCGGGCCACCACGTAGGCCCCGCCCGACTTCGTGTACAGCTTCAGGACGTCGAGGTAGGACAGCGTGACGAAGAAGAGGACGCCGAGGATGGCGAGCGTGATGGGCACGACGAGGCTGAAGGCCGCCACGCCCACGAAGCGCACCATCTGGTTGAGCATCTCCTCGGTGCCGTAGGCGGAGGACGAGATGCAGTCGGGTGCCAGCACGCCGAGGGCGGTGGGCCGGCCGAGCCGTTCGCTGCTCAGCTGCTCGTTGACCAGCGGGGGGCCGAGCAGGACGTTCTTCAGGCGGTAGCGCAGCGTCTCGGGAAGGTCGGCCGTGGCGACCACGTCGGGTCGTGGGGCCACCGAGCGCTGACGCACGAGCGCCCGTCCGGCGCCGGACGCGCCCGGCCCAAGGACATCGTCACCCTGCCCCGAACCGGTGGAGACGGTCGCGGCGGTGCGGTCGCCACCGGTCGCGGGTCCGTCCACGCACAAAGTAAAACACGCAACCGGGGGAGACCCGCTCCGTGGAAGGTGCCACCTTGCCGTCCCGACCTGGTCGTCCGGGACGCTGACGAGTTGTCATCGGTGCGCCGTGCGTGTTGCATGGTCGCCGTGCACGTCATCGTCGTCGGTTGCGGCCGGGTCGGATCGGGCCTCGCCCTCGAGCTCACCGCCCTCGGGCACACCGTGGCCGTGGTCGACCGGAACCCCAAGGCGTTCCGCCGTCTCCCCCCCGACTGGGGGGGGACGACGGTGGTCGGCTCGGGGTTCGACCGCGACGACCTGGACCGCGCCGGGGCCGACCGCGCCGACGCGCTGGCCGCGGTGACGAGCGGCGACAACTCGAACATCCTGACCGCGCGCATCGCCCGCGAGACCTACGAGATCGCCCATGTCGTGGCCCGCATCTACGATCCGCGACGAGCCCAGATCTACCTCCGCCTGGGCATCCCCACCGTCGCCACGGTGTCGTGGACCATCGACCAGGTCCGCCGCCGGCTCGTGCCGGGCGACCCGGTGGTCGAGTGGTCGGACACGACGGGGTCCCTTGCCCTCGTCGAGCGCGACCTTCCCGAGTGGTGGGCCGGTCGACGCCTCGCCGGGCTGTCGGTGCCGGGGCGGGCCTCCCTCGTGTCGGTGACCCGAGGCGGCGCGGCCCGCCTCGACGTGTCCGAGCTCGTCGGCCAGGACGGCGACGTCCTCCACTTCGCCGTGACGACGTCAGCCCTCGACGAGCTGGCAGCGCGCCTCGAAGCCGGCCGGCCCGCCGTGGACGCCGCCGATCCGGCCCGCGGGAGCACCCCGCGAGCAGTCGGAGGCTCGCGATGAGGGTGGCGATCGCCGGTGGCGGCAGCGTGGGGACGGCGATCGCCGCCGAGCTCCACCACAACGGGCACGACGTGCTCGTCATCGAGCGCGACCCCGACCTCGTCAGCCGGCTGCGGGACGAGCTCGACGTCACCTGGGTGGCGGCCGACGCGTGCGAGGTCTCCTCGCTGGACGCCGCCGGGCTCGCCACCGTCGACGTGGTGGTGGCGGCCACCGGGGACGACGAGGACAACCTGGTGGTGTCGCTGCTCGCCAAGCAGGAGTTCGCCGTTCCCCGGGTGGTGGCGCGGGTGAACCACCCGAAGAACCAGTGGCTGTTCACCGAGAGCTGGGGCGTCGACGTGTCGGTGTCGACCCCGCAGCTCCTGACCGCCCTGGTCGAGGAGGCGGTGTCGGTCGGCGCCCTCGTGCGGCTCCTGCGCTTCGAGGGCGGCAGCGCCCACCTGGTCGAGGTGACGCTGGCCGACGACTCGCCGGCGGCTGGGGTGACGGTGGCCGACCTCGGGATCCCTCGCGACGCGACGATCGTGGCCGTGGTGCGCGACGACCGGCTCATCGTCCCTCGGGGGGACACGCGCCTGGCGGTGGGCGACGAGGTGCTGGTGCTCGTGACGGCAGAGGCGGAGGACACCGTCCAGCAGCTCCTGATCGGAGGTTGAGCGTGCGAGCCGCCTTCTTCGACCTCGACAAGACCGTGATCGCCAAGGCGTCGATCGCCGCCTTCGGCCGCCCGTTCTACCGGGGAGGGCTGATCAACCGCCGGCTGGTGGTGCGAGCCGTTGTCTCCCAGGTCATCTACCTCCACCTGGGGGCCAGCGAGGAGAAGCTGGCCCGGGTCCGCGAGTCGATGCTCGCCCTCACCAAGGGGTGGGACCGTGACCGCATCCGCGAGATCGTCCGCGAAGCGCTCGAGGAGACCGTCGAGCCGATCATCTATGCCGAGGCTCTCGACCTGATCGAGGCGCACCGGGCCAACGGCGACAAGGTCTACCTGGTCTCGGCGTCACCCGAGGAGATCGTCGAACCGCTGGCCGAGCACCTCGGGGTCGACGGTGCGATCGCCACGAGGGCCGTGGTGGACGAGGCGGGTCGCTACGCAGGCGAGGTCGACTTCTACGCGTACGGCCCGTTCAAGGCCGAGGCCATCCGCGAGCTGGCCGAACGCGAGGGGCTCGACCTCGCCGCGTCGTCGGCGTACTCGGACTCCTACACGGACCTGCCCATGCTCGAGGTCGTCGGGCATCCCGTCGCCGTCAATCCCGACCGGGTGCTGGCGAAGACGGCCCGCGAGCGGGGATGGGACGTCGTCGAGTTCACCAAACCCGTCCGGCTCCGCGACCGCGTGAGCGTGCCCACCCTGTCACCGGCCGCGGCGATCGTCGCCGCGTCGGCGTCGGTCGCCGCTG
Organism: Actinomycetes bacterium; assembly: GCA_021809995.1. Classification (GTDB taxonomy): domain Bacteria; phylum Actinomycetota; class Acidimicrobiia; order Acidimicrobiales; family RAAP-2; genus JAJZJT01. The sequence goes on along the minus strand of JAJZJT010000087.1, from coordinate 368 downwards.
CCGGCGTGGTGCTGGTCTGGCGCCTGAGCCGACGGCCCGGCGTGCGGCTCGCCGCGCCCGCCCCTCGTTGAACGGTCGCCGTCCGCACCGGAGGTGAGGTCGCACCGCCGGTACGACGCTCGCGGCGCCCGACCGAGGTGAGGCGGTCCGGCCCTCGCAGGCGCGCTGAGGCGGCCGGGCTGAGACGGCCGGCTCAGGCCTCCCGGAGCCGCTTGGCGGCGACGACACCGAGGGCAACGAGGACGGCGAGGACGAGGAGCTTCTTCATGCGGACGATCGTACCCCCGCCACGCCGGTTCGACCACGTGGCGCCGGCCGCTCGTCCTTCCGGGCACCGGGCGCACTGGCGCACTGGCGACGGCGGGCTA
>JAJZJT010000086.1 GCA_021809995.1 Actinomycetes bacterium | reverse complement strand
GCCGGGTTGGCGAAGCGCTCGTCGGCCCGCATCGTCCACACCGTTCGGCCCGGCACGGACTTGTCGACGCAGCGCATGCCGAGGGTCAGCTCGCAGTTGGCCGGCACCTGCACCTGCACCTGCACCCCGAGACGTCCGTCGACCACCGCGTGAACTTAGCTCGCCGTCGATGGTCGATACTGGAAGGATGACCTCCGCCGAGACCGGGCCCGACCGCACCTCCGCAGGCGAGCCGCTCGTCCTCGTGGGTGAGTCCATCGAGGACTGGACCGGGGACGCGCGGTTCTTCGAGTACACCGAGGCCGTCGACCCGCTGGCCGCCGGGGCGATCACCCCCGTCGTCCCCCGGCGCTTCGGGCCCGAGCTCCACGAGGGTGGGCCGACCCGGATCGTCCCGCTGGACTGCTCCGACGCGCTCGGCGTCCCCTACACGGCGACCAGCCCCGCCCTGCTGGCCTCCTACATCGTCGTCCGGCCCGGCGAGATGGTGGCGACCGCACCCGACGGGACGAGCGAGCTCTACTACTGCCTGAGCGGCTCGGGCCACAGCGACTTCGAGACGGGAGCGACGGGCGACGACCAGTCCTCGGGGACGATGCCCTGGCAGGCGGGCGACCTCTTCGTCCTGCCCGCCCGGTGCACCACGGTGCACAACGCCGACCCCGTCGACGGCGAAGGCGACGGCGACCGGGTCGCCGTCCTCTACCGGGTCACCGACGCCCCCCTGCTCCACTACCTCGGCGTGCGGCCGTGGGAGGGACGCTTCCGCCCCACGCGCTTCGACGGAGCGGCGGCACGGGCCCGCCTCGCCGAGGTCGCCGCCCATCCCGACGCCGCGGCCCGAAGCCGCGTCAGCGTGCTGCTCGGCAACACGGCCACGCCCCAGACGCTCACGGTCACCCATACGCTGTGGGCCATGCTCGGCGTGCTGCCACCGGGACGCGTCCAGCGGCCTCACCGCCACCAGAGCGTCGCCCTCGACCTCATCGTCGACTGCGAGCCTGGCTGCTACTCGCTCGTCGGCGACGAGCTCGACGCCTCCGGCGCCATCGTCGACCCCGAGCGCGTCGACTGGCAGCCCGGCGGCGCCTTCGTCACGCCGCCCGGGTCCTGGCACAGCCACCACAACGAGTCGAGAGCTCCCGCCCACCTCCTGCCCGTCCAGGACGCCGGTCTCCACACCTACCTGCGCTCCTTGGGCATCCGCTTCGCGCCGCCGACCACCTGAGGCGCGGCCGTCCCGCGGTGCCGCGGGGGTACCGGCACCCCGAGGGGGCACCCGGTAGGGTGGCCCTGATGAGCGGCACCCTCTACGACATCCCCGAGGTCCCCCGCGACGCGACCCTCGAGCAGCTCGGCGTCAACGTCATCCGGGGCCTCGCCATGGACGCACCGCGAGCGGCCAACGCCGGGCACCCCGGGACGGCGATGGCGCTTGCCCCCCTGGCCCACGTGCTCTTCACCCGCGTCCTGCGCCACGACCCGTCCGAGCCCCACTGGCCCGACCGTGACCGGTTCGTGCTCTCCAACGGCCACGCGTCGATCCTCCTCTACACCATGCTCTACCTGACGGGGTACGGGCTCTCCCTCGACGACCTACGCTCGTTCCGCCAGTGGGGCAGCCTCACGCCGGGCCACCCCGAGGCGCGCCACACCGTCGGTGTCGAGGTGACGACCGGTCCGCTCGGCCAGGGCTTCGCCAACGGCGTCGGCCTGGGACTTGCCGAGCGCTGGCTGCGGTCGCGCTTCTCGCCCGAGCTCTGCGACCACCACACCTACGTCGTCGCCGGTGACGGATGCCTCGAGGAGGGCATCTCCCACGAAGCCGCGTCCCTGGCCGGGCACCTGCGCCTCGGCCGGCTCGTCTACATCTACGACGACAACCACATCTCGATCGACGGCCCCACCGAGCTCGCCTACTCCGACGACGTGGCCGAGCGGTTCACCGCCTACGGCTGGGCCGTCGAGAACGTCGGCGAGGCTGCCAACGACCTCGGCGTGCTCGAGGCTGCCCTCGGGCGCGCCCGCACCGAGGAAGACCGCCCGTCGCTCGTCATCGTGCGAAGCCACATCGGCTACCCCTCCCCCGAGCTCACCGACACGGCGAAGGCCCATGGCGACCCGTTCCCCCCCGAGGAGATCCGCCGGACCAAGGAGATCCTCGGCCTCCCGCCCGATGAGGACTTCTGGGTGCCCGACGCCGTCCTCGACCTCTACCGCCGGTGCGTCCCCCGAGGCCAGGCCCTGCGAGCGACCTGGGAGGCCCGCCTCGAGGCATGGGACGGCGACCGGGCGCGCTGGGACGCCGCCCAGGCCGGACGCGGCATCGCCGGCTGGTCCGACCACCTCCCCGTCTTCGGCCCCGACGACGGGCCGCTCGCCACCCGGCAGGCCATCAAGGCCTGCCTCGACGCCACGGCGGACGCGCTGCCCGGGCTCGTCGTCGGCAGTGCCGACCTGACCGGCAACACGGGCATGGCCGTCGAGGGCTTCGTGGCCCAGTCGGCGGAGCGGCCCGACGGCGCGCTCGTCCACTACGGCGTCCGCGAGCATGCGATGGGCGCGGCATTGACCGGGCTCGCCATGCACGGTGGCGTCCTGCCGGTCGGCGGGACGTTCTTCGTCTTCAGCGACTACATGCGCGGTGCCGTGCGCGTCGCCGCCCTGTCGGGGGCGCATGTCGTCTACTCGTGGACCCACGACTCGATCGGCCTCGGGGAGGACGGACCGACCCACCAGCCCGTCGAGCACCTCGCCGCCCTCAGGGCCATGCCCGGGCTGCGGGTGATCCGCCCGGCCGACGCCAACGAGACGGCCCAGGCGTGGCGCCTGGCCGTCGAGCTCGACGGCCCGACCGCGCTGGTGCTCAGCCGGCAGAAGCTCCCCGTGCTCGAGGACACGGCCCGCCTCGCCCCGACCGGGGTCCCCCGTGGCGGCTACGTGCTGACCGAGCCGGCACCGGCGGGTGCCCACTCGGGCCACGGGCCGGACCTCGTCCTCGTGGGCACGGGCAGCGAGGTCTCGTTGTGCGTCGCCGCCGCCGACCTGCTCGCCCGCTCCGGCGTCGGCACGCGCGTCGTGTCGCTCCCGTCGTGGGAGCTCTTCGCCGAACAGGACGAGGCCTATCGCCACGAGGTCCTGCCCGACGGCGTGCCCCGCCTCGCCGTCGAGGCGGCGTCACCTTTCGGCTGGGAGCGCTACGCGGACGCCGTCATCGCCGTCGACCGGTTCGGCGCGTCGGCGCCGGGCGAACGGGTCCTCGCCGAGCTGGGCTTCACCCCCGAGCACGTGGTCGCCCGAGCCGAGGAGCTCCTCGCCCGGACGAGCGACCCATGACCGGCCCCTCGGCAGCCGCCACGCCGCCCCGACCCGGCTGACGAACGCCGCCGACGACCGGCGGCCCGAGGAACCGCCGCCGACGACCGGCGGCCCGAGGAACCGCCGCCGACGACCGGCGGCCCGAGGAACCGCCGCCGACGACCGGCGGCCCGAGGACAGAAAAGGACCACGATGACCACCCTCGACGACCTCTACCAGCAGCAGGGCCAGAGCCCGTGGCTCGACAACCTTCGGCGCGACTGGCTCCGGAACGGCACCCTCGCCAGCCTCGTCGACCAGGGCATCCGTGGCGTGACGTCGAACCCGACGATCTTCGCCAAGGCGATCGAGGGCCAGGACACCTACGACGAGCAGTTCGCCGCCCTGATCGCCGAGGAGCCCGTCGAGCGTGCGTACTGGGACCTCGTCGTCGACGACATCACCGACGCCCTCGCCGTGCTCCGTCCCGTGCACGACGCCTCCGCCGGCGCCGACGGGTTCGTCTCCGTCGAGGTCGCCCCGTCGCTCGCCCACGACGAGCACGGCACCGTGGCCGCGGCCCGCGACCTCCACGGGCGTATCGACCAGCCGAACCTGCTGGTCAAGATCCCCGCGACCGTCGAGGGCGTGCCGGCGATCCGGACCATGATCGCCGAAGGTCGGAGCATCAACGTCACGCTGATCTTCAGCCTCGAGCGCTACGACCAGGTGATCGAGGCCTACCTCTCGGGGCTCGAGGCGTACGCCGCCTCTGGTGCCGACGACCTCTCCGGCGTCGCCAGCGTGGCGTCGTTCTTCGTCTCGCGGGTGGACACCGAGGTCGACCGCCGGATCGAGGAGGTCGTCCACGGCGGTGGCGACGCCGCCCTGCTCGACCTGCGCGGCCGCGCAGCGGTGGCCCAGGCCCGCCAGGCCTACCGGCTCTTCCGCCAGCGGTTCTCCGGGTCCCGCTGGGAGGCGCTGGCCGCCAGAGGGGCACGGGTCCAACGGCCGCTGTGGGCCTCGACGTCCACCAAGAACCCCGCCTACCCGGACCTTGCCTACGTCGACACCCTCATCGGCCCCGACACGGTGAACACCATGCCCGAGGGCACCATCGACGCCTTCCTCGACCACGGCACGGTGGCCCGCACCGTCGACCAAGGCGTCACCGAGGCGGACGAGCTCACCGAGCGCCTCGCAACGAGCGGGATCGACCTCGCCGACGTGGCGACGACCCTCGAGGTCGAGGGCGTGGCCAGCTTCGCCGCGTCGTTCGACGACCTCCTTGCCACCCTGGACAAGAAGGCGGCCCGTCTGGCGGGGCGGAGCGGCCACCGCTCCGGAGCGGACGACGCATGACGCCGCCGCGACGCCTCGGCGGTCGGGTGCCGACGACCCGGTGAACGGCACGCTCGAGGTCGTCGCCTCGGTCCCCGACGCCTTCGCCCGCCTGGTCGCCGCCAGGCTGGCGTCGGCGGGCGCCGCCGGTGCGTCCCTGTTCCTCTCCGGTGGGCCGACCGCCCGGGCGTGCTACGAGCGGCTTGCCGAGGTCGCCGCGCCCGGGGGGCCGGTGGCCTGGTCGACGGTCGACGTCTTCTGGGGCGACGAGCGCTGCGTCCCCGTGGACGACCCCGACTCCAACCACCGGCTCGGGCACGAGGCGCTCCTCGATCGCGTCGGACCGGTGCGGACAGACCACCCCATGTACCTAGGGGGCGACCCGGCGGAGGCCGCCGTGCGCTACGGCGAGCTCGTCGCCGGCCTCGCGTCGATCGACGTGCTCCACCTGGGCATGGGACCCGACGGCCACACGGCGTCGCTCTTCGCAGGCTCCGAGGCGCTCGCCGTCGACGACCCCGGTCGGCCCGTCGTGCCGAGCCGCGACCCCGAGGCCCGCAACCCCCACGACCGCCTGACGCTCACCTTGCCGGCGATCGCCCGCGCCCGCCTCGTGGTCTTCACCGTCTCCGGGGCCACCAAGCGCGACGCCCTCTCCCGAGCGCGCGCCGGCGAGGACCTGCCCGCCACCCGCGTGCGCGCCGGCGAGGTCGTCTGGCTCGTCGACGACGAGGCGATGGAGGCATGAGGGCAGCTGCTGCGTGGCTCCGCCCACTCCCGGGGTGCTGGATAAGGTGAGGGAGATGCCAGCCTCGCGCGCCCCCCGCTCGACCCCCGCCCCCGAGGAGCCCACCGACGACGAGCTCCTCGAGCTCGACCTCGACGAGCTCCGCGCCCGCGCCCGCGCCGTGCGCGACGCTGCCCACGGCAACCGGGTGACGTTCTCGCCCAAGGTGTTCATCCCGCTCACCATGTTGTGCCGCGACCGCTGCGGCTACTGCACCTTCGCCAAGGCCCCGGCGCGACTGCCGGCGCCCTACCTCGACCTCGACGAGGTCCTCGCCGTCGCACGGGCCGGACAGGACGCCGGTTGCACCGAGGCGCTCTTCACCCTCGGCGAGTGCCCCGAGGAGCGGTACCCGACTGCCCGCGCCTGGCTCGAGGCCCGCGGGCACGCCTCGACGGTCGACTACCTCGTCGCTGCCTGCCAGGCCGTCCTCGAGGAGACCGGGCTCCTCCCCCACGCGAACGCCGGCGCGCTCGGCGAGGACGACCTCGTCCGGCTCCGCTCCGTCGCCGCGAGCCAGGGCATGATGCTCGAGTCGCTCGCGCCCGACTTGGAAGCCCACCGCGGCTCGCCCGACAAGCTCCCTGAACGACGACTGGCCACGCTCGATGCCGCCGGCCGGGTTGGCGTCCCGTTCACGACCGGCCTCCTCGTCGGCATCGGCGAGTCGCGCCGTTCCCGCATCGCGACGTTGCGCGCCATCTCCGAGAGCCACGCGCGCCACGGCCACGTCCAGGAGGTGATCGTCCAGAATTTCCTCCCCAAGCCGGGCACGGCGATGCACCGGGCGCCGGCATGCCCGACCGAGGAGCTGCTGTGGACCATCGCCGTGGCGCGGCTGGTCCTCCCTCCGGAGGTCCACGTCCAGGCCCCGCCCAACCTCTCCGACGATCTCGCCCCGCTGCTGGCCTCGGGCATCGACGACTGGGGCGGCGTGTCCCCCGTGACCGCCGACCACGTCAATCCCGAGCGGGCCTGGCCCGACCTCGCCATCCTGCGCGCTGCCACCGAGGCTGCTGGGCACACGCTGGCGCCCCGCCTCACCGTGTACCCCCGCTACGCCCTCGAGCCCGAGCGGTGGCTCGCCGAGCCGGTCCGCTTCCCGGTCCTCGCCGCGTCGGACGCCGAGGGCCTCGCTCGCGACCACCCATGGTGCTCGGGCGGTGCCGTGGCGCCTCCTGCCCTGGTCGGCACGCCCGTGCTCGCCGGCGGTCCCCTGGCGACGGCCGGCTCGGCCGTCTCGGAGGTCCTGGCCGGCGTCCTCGCCGGCCAGGAGCCGGATGAGGACGAGCTCGTGACGTTGTTCGCCGCCCGCGGGCCCGAGGTCCGCGCCGTCGCCGAGGTGGCCGACCACCTCCGTCGCCGGATCGTCGGTGACGAGGTCACCTTCGTGGCCAATCGCAACATCAACTACACGAACGTGTGCACCTTCAAGTGCCGCTTCTGCGCCTTCTCCAAGGGGCCGCTCTCCCTCAACCTGCGCGGGCGCCCCTACGTGCTCGAGCTCGACGACATCACCGAGCGCGTCCGCGAGGCAGCCGCCGCAGGCGCGACGGAGGTCTGCCTGCAGGGCGGCATCCATCCGAACTTCGACGGGGACTACTACCTCGACGTCGTCCGCGCCGTCCGTGCCGGCTCCGCGTCGATCCACATCCACGGCTTCTCCGCCCTCGAGGTCACCGAGGGCACCCGGCGTTCCGGCGAGCCGCTCGCCGCCTACCTGACCCGCCTCTACGACGCCGGGCTCCGTACGCTGCCGGGCACGGCGGCCGAGATCCTCGACGACGAGGTCCGCGCCGTCCTCTGTCCCGACAAGATCGACACCGAGCAGTGGCTTCACGTCCACCGAACCGCCCACCAGGTCGGCCTGCGCTCCAACGTCACCATCATGTTCGGCTCGATCGAGCAGACGCGCTCGTGGGCACGTCACCTCGTCCGCACCCGCGCGCTCCAGCACGAGACCGGTGGGTTCACCGAGTTCGTGCCTCTCCCCTTCGTCCACATGGCGAGCCCGATCTACCTGCAGCGCCGGGCGCGCCGGGGGCCCACCTTCCGCGAAGCGTTGCTCATGCACGCCGTCGGGCGCATCGCCTACGCCGGTGCCATCGACAGCGTGCAGGCGAGCTGGGTCAAGATGGGCGCCGACGGCGTGCGCCAGCTGCTCCAGTCCGGTGCCAACGACCTCGGTGGGACGCTGATGGACGAGAACATCTCGCGGGCCGCCGGTGCCGAGCACGGCCAGGCCATGGGGGCGTCGGACTTCGCCGCCCTCGTCGCGCCGCTCGGCCGGACGCTCGCCCAGCGCACCACCCTCTACGGCCGGGTCGGCGGGGTCGACGAGCCGGCCCACGCCGCTTCGTCCTGAGGTGCCTCCCGCTCCAGCCGGCTCGGCCGATCGCGCCGTAGTCCGCCCCGGCGCAGACCCCGAGGAGGTCGCCGACGTCGTCGGCGGCGCCGTGGCTGCGAGCCTCGCTGCGTTGGAGCTCTCCGCGGGCGAACGACGCCTGTACCAGGCGATGGCCCAGACGATCGGTCGTCTGGCCGCCGCCCGCACCGATATCGTCGACTTGAAGCTGGCGGACGCCGCCCTGGCCGAGATGGCCGAGGCGTTCGAGGTCTTCCGGCCGTTCCGCTCGGTGCGCAAGATCACCGTGTGCGGCTCCGCACGCACCCGGAGCGACCACCCCGCCTACGCGCACACCCGGGCCGTCGCCGAGGCCATGGCCGCCTCGGACTGGATGGTCGTGACCGGCGCCGGCCCCGGCATCATGGCCGCAGGCATGGAGGGCGCCGGGCGCGACCGGTCGATCGGGGTGAACATCCGGCTCCCCTTCGAGCAGGGTGCCAACCGCTTCATCGCCCAGGACCCGAAGCTCGTCGAGATGCGGTACTTCTTCACGCGCAAGCTGATGCTCGTCAAGGAGTCCGACGGCTACGTCGTGCTCCCCGGCGGCTTCGGCACCCTCGACGAGTCCTACGAGCTCCTCACCCTCCTCCAGACGGGCAAGGCCGTCCCCTCCCCCGTCGTCCTCCTCGACGTCCCCGGAGGCACCTACTGGTCGTCGTGGCTCGACTTCGTCGACCACCAGCTCGTGCCCCGTGGCCTGATCGCGCCCGAGGACCGCTCCCTCTTCCGGATCACCGACGACGTGGCGACCGCCGTCGACGAGCTGCTCGGTTTCTACCGCAACTACCAAGGGTGCCGCTGGGTCGGCGACCTGCTCGTCCTCCGCCTGCGATGCGCGCCCAGCGACGCCGAGCTCGATGCGCTCAACGAGGCCTTTTCCGACATCGTCGCACGCGGCCGGATCCGCCGCTCGAACCCCCTCCCCCCCGAACGCTCGAGCGACGACCACCTCGAGCAGCCACGGCTCGCCCTCCGCTTCGACAAGCTCGCCTACGGGCGGCTGCGCCAGCTCGTGGACGCCCTCAACCGTCTCGACCAGCAGCCGGAGACCTGAGCAGGGCGACCGCCTTGTCGACGGCGCGCCGGGCCCGCGTCAGCCGCTTCTCCTCCGCCACGAGCGCCGGGTCGGGGCTGCCCGTGGACCGAGCCGCCTCGGCCGCCCGCCGCAGCCGGTCGATGGCCAGATCGGCCAGCTCCTCGGCGAGGGCGGCCAAGCGGTCGGCCAGCTCCTCGAGCTCGCCGCTCACGCCGACGGGGCAGGGGGCGGCACCTCGACCACGGCGAGCCGGCCCTCGGCGTGCTCGGCACGTAGGACCTTCTTGTCGAACTTGCCGACCGACGTCTTCGGGATCTCCTCGACGAAGGTCCATCGCTCGGGAAGCCACCACCTCGGCACCCGCTCCTCGAGGTAGGCGACGAGGTCTTCGGCCGTCACCGAGGTCCCCTCGGCCGGCACCACGGCGACGAGCGGCCGCTCGCTCCACTTGGCGTCGGGGACCGCCACGACGGCGGCCTCGAACACCCCTGGGTGGGACATGACCTCGTTCTCGAGCTCGACCGAGGAGATCCACTCGCCGCCCGACTTGATCACGTCCTTCGTACGGTCGCTGATCTGCATGTACCCGTGGGCGTCCAGCGAGCCCACGTCCCCGGTCCGCAGCCAGCCGTCGTGGAAGCGGTCCGGGGACGGGTCCCCGTAGTACGACCCGGTGATCCACGGGCCCCGGACCTCGAACTCACCCACGGCGACCCCGTCATTGGGCAGGACCTCCCCGTCGGGACCGGTGACGCGGACCTCGACCCCGGGGATGACCCGGCCGGTCTTGGCCCGCCACTGCGCCTCTTCGCCGGGACCCGCCCCCTTCGGCGGTGTCGACAGGGCGCACAGCGGTGAGGTCTCGGTCATGCCCCAGCCCTGCAGCATCCCGATGCCGAATCGCTCGGAGAAGCGCTCCATGAGGATCCTCGGCATCGCCGCGCCGCCCGAGGTCACCGAGCGGAGGGAGGAGAGGTCGACCTCGTTCGTCTCGGCGTGACGGAGGAGGTCGTTCCAGATGGTGGGGACCCCGGCCGAGACGGTCGGACGGTGGGTCGCGATGATGGCGGCGAGCGGTGCCGCCTGGAGGAACTGCTGCGGCATGACCAGGTCGGCGCCGACGAAGTACGCCCCGTACGGGGTTCCCCAGGCGTTGGCATGGAACATCGGCACCACGGCGAGGACTCGGTCGCGCTCGTTGATGCCGAGGGTCGCGGCCGACGTCACGGCCATGGTGTGGAGGAACGTCGAGCGGTGCGAGTAGACGACCCCCTTGGGGTTGCCCGTCGTCCCCGACGTGTAGCACATGGCCGCGGCCCGACGCTCGTCGAAGGTCGGCCAGGCGTACCCCGGCCCGGCCGCCGCCAGCAGGTCGTCGTAGTCGAGGGTCGTCCCGAGCGCGTCCCGCTCGCCGGGGCCCACCACGACGATGTGCCGGACGGTGCGCAGCTGGTCGCGCACGCGGGCGAGCAGGGGGACGAGCGACCCGTCCACGATGATGACCTGGTCCTCGGCGTGGTTGACCACGTAGGCGAGCTGGTCGGGGAACAGCCGGATGTTCAGCGTGTGCAGCACGGCTCCCATCGCCGGGATGCCGAGGTAGGCCTCGAGGTGCGTCCGGTTGTTCCACAGGAACGTCCCGACTCGATCGTCCTCCCCGACGCCGAGCTCGGCGAGGGCGGCGGCCAGGCGCTCGGCTCGCTCGCCCACCTCGGCGAACGTGGACGTCTCGGCGGCACCCGACGGGTCGACGACGGTGGCGACCACGCTGTCCCCGTAGACGTGCTGGCCGTGCCGCAGGATGTTGCTGATCAGCAGCGGTGCTTCTTGCATCGTGCCGAGCACGGCACACCTCCCTGTCCCCCCGGCCCCTCGTGGCGCCGGCACTGTGGCCGAGCATAGCGACGGCGACCGCGCCCTCCCCAGGCGTCCCGTCGCTGTCGCGCCGCTTACCCGCCGCTGTCGGGCCGCTTCGGCGTTGGCCCGGGCCCTTGCCCCGCCGCCCGCTCCGTGCTGTGCTGGGGGCCTCGGCGCGCCGCTC
>JAJZJT010000085.1 GCA_021809995.1 Actinomycetes bacterium | reverse complement strand
CACGCCGACCAGCAGGAAGAGCTTGCCGACGGCGATCCGTACCCCCGTGATCGTCACGCGCCGATGCTACCGGCGGCTGGCGCGGCACCGGGGCCCAGCGCGCGACCGGCGCCCTTGCCCGGCGCGCGACCGGCGCCCTTGCCCGGCGCCGCTCGGCGTGGCGAGCCGGCCGCCGGTACACTCTCGCCCGGTGCCGGCCCCGTGACCAGGACGAAGCGCGAGCGGCGGCGGTGGTCGCGCAGCACCAAGGTGCTCGTTGCGGTGGGTGCGTCGGTGGTCGTGGCGTGGGCGGCGGTGGTGGCGCTCACCCTGCTCGGGGCCTACCGGCACGACCGTTCGGGCCTCGGCGCCCTCGCCGTGGTCCGGGCGCGCCTCAGTGCTTCGTCGGTGACCGGCACCGGGATGAGCCGACAGCTGACTGCCGCCGAGTCCCAGTTCGTCGACGCCCACCGGGCGCTCGTGTCGTGGTGGATGGCGCCGCTGTCCGTCGTGCCCGTCCTCGGGCGACAGCTGCAGTCGGTGACCGACCTGTCGGGCGCGTCGGCGACGATCGCGTCGACCGGGGCGTCGTTCGTCAACGAGGTCCATGCCGTCCTCGACGCGCCGCACGCCGCGGGACCCGAGCGGGTTGCCGCCCTCCGACGGCTCTCGACCGCCGCTGGTGCGGCAGCCCGCGTGCTCGACCGGGTGAGCACGGGCCCGAGCGGCGGACTGGTCGCTCCGCTGGCGGCCAAGCGGGACCAGCTAGTTTCGCAGCTGGAGGACGCGCGCGGCCGCCTGGCCCGGGCTGCCGTCGCCGCCGGAGCGGCGGCGACGATCCTCGAAGGTCCGCAGACCTACCTCGTCCTCGCCTCGAACAACGCCGAGATGCGTGCCGGGTCGGGTGCCTTCCTCGAGGTGGGGACGGCAACGATGTCGGGGGGCAGCGTCCACCTCGGCCAGATGCTGCCGGCAGGGAGCCTCTTCCTGCCGAAGGGCGCCGTCACGCTCACCGGCGACCTCGCCCGCAACTGGGGCTGGCTCGCCCCGAACCAGGAGTGGCGCAACCTCGGCGTCACGCCGCAGTTCGACGTCACCGCCGAGCTGGCTGCCCGCATGTGGAAGGCGCGCACCGGCCAGCAGGTCGACGGCGTCGTGTCGCTCGACGTCGTCGGGCTCCAGCACCTGCTCGAGGCCACGGGCCCGGTGAGCGCGGGCGGCGTCACCGTGTCGGCGTCCAACGCCCTCTCCTACCTGCTCCATGGCCAGTACGCGGGGCTCACGGACAACGCGACGCCCGGTGCGTCCAGCCGCCAGGACGCGCTCGGGGCCCTGGCGTCCGCCACCCTCCACGAGCTCGAGGGCGGCTCGCTCGACCTGCGGACCCTGGCCACCGCCATGAGCGCAGCGGCCGAAGGCCGGCACCTCATGGTGTGGTCCCGGGCACCGGCCGCCGAGGCGGCCTGGCGGGCGACGGGCGTCTCGGGTGAGCTCGGTCCCCGGTCGCTGGACGTGGCCGTGATCAACCGAGGCGGCAACAAGCTCGACCCCTACCTCGGTGTCGGTGTCTCGATGACGACGCGGCCAGCAGGTGCCTCGACCGACGTCACGCTGCGCGTCACGCTGCACAACACGACACCACCGGGCCAGTCGCAGTTCATCGCCGGGCCGTACCCGGGGCTGGCCGCGTCCTACGGGGAGTACGTCGGCCTCCTCGCCGTCAACGTGCCGGCCCGCGCCACGCACCGGCGCGTCAGCGGAGGCCTGGCCGAGGTCGTCGATGCTGCCGAAGGCCCGACCTGGCTGCTCGTGTCGTCGGTCGACGTGCTCCCGGGGCGCTCGACCACGCTCGAGGTGCGCTTCGAGCTTCCCGGGCGGCACGGGACGGTGCACGTCGTGCCGTCGGCGCGGGTCCCACCCGAGGTGTGGCACGTGCCCGGCCGCTCCTTCAGGGACTCGCTTCCCCAGTCGGTGTCGTGGTGACCGCCGCGTGGTGACCCGACGGCGTCAGCCCGACGACGGTCCCGATCCGGAGGACGCGGCGCGCCGGCAGGCCGGCTTCGTCCACCGCGTGCGTGCCCGCTTCGCCGAGACGGACGCCATGGGCGTGGTCCACCACGCCGCCTACCTCCCCTACCTCGAAGAGGCCCGGGTGGCGTACCTGCGGAGCCGGGGCCATCCCTACGAGGAGGTGCGGGCGACGGGCGTCGACCTCGCCGTGCTCGAGTGCCGCGTCCGCTACCGGCGCCCGGTGCGCTTCGACGAGGAGGTGGACGTCATGCTGTGGCCCGGCGGGCTCCGGCGCGCGAGCTTCGAGCTCACCTACCGGCTCGAGGTGGGCGGCGAGGTGCGGGCCTCCGCGTCGACGGTCCACGGCGCCGTCGACGTCCGCGGGCGGCCCACCCGGCTGCCACCGTGGCTTGCCAGCGTCCTCCGGGAGGACAGGTCGTGACGTAGTGCCGGGACCGGTCGACGCTCGTGCAGACCGGTCGGGGTCGTGGTCGCGCTGTGCAACAATGCACGCATGTCGGGAGGGGCACGACGGGCGTTGCGCGCGGTTGCACGCGGGGCGCAGCGGCGGTGAGCGGCGCGGACCGGTCCGAGTCACCGGTCATCCACCGGTGCGAGCACTGTGGCGGCCTCGTCCACCCTGGTGACCGGACGGCAGCCGCGGCGTGGTGCTCGCGATGCGGACGCGTCGTGCCCACAGTCGTCGACGGCGGCGCCGCCTGAGCTCGCCGCGGGGAGCGGACCGTCGCTGTGATCGGGCTGCGGCCCGTATGCTCGCGATCGTGCCCGGCGCCGCGCGACGGCGCCTTCGTGAGCGACGAGAGGAGCGACATGACTATCGAGGTGGGTGCGAAGATCCCCGACGTCGAGGTGCAGACCCCCGGTCCTGAAGGCCCGAAGCCCGTGCGGACCGGCGACGTGCTCGGTTCGGGGAGGGTCGTGCTCTTCGCCGTGCCCGGCGCCTTCACGCCGACGTGCTCCGACTACCACCTCCCGAGCTTCCTCGTTCGCCACGACGAGCTGAAGGCAGCGGGGGTCGACACCATCGCCTGTATCGCCGTCAACGACGCCTTCGTCATGAAGGCGTGGGGCGAGGCCCAGAACGTCGAGAGCAAGGTGCTGCTGCTCGCCGACGGCAACGGTGCGTTCACCGAAGCGATCGGGCTGCAGATGGACGGCAGTGGCTTCGGCTTGGGGACGCGTTCGCAGCGCTACGCCATGGTGATCGAGGACGGCGTGGTGGTCACGCTCAACGTCGAGCCCGGTCCCGGGCTGACCGTCAGCGCCGCGGACGCCGTCCTCGAGGGGCTCGCGGCGCGGTGAGCCGGCGGGCTCGGGCGCGGTCAGGGCGCGGCCCGTCGTGGAGCTGATCGAGGCGCTGCGCACGACGGGTGCCGTGCGGGCTTTCGATGGCCGACCCGTCCCCGACGAGGTGGTCGTCCGGGTCCTCGACACGGCGCGCTTCGCTCCGAGCGGCGGCAACCGGCAGGCGTGGCGGGTGGTCTTCGTGCGGGACGCGGACGTCCGACGGCGCCTGCGCGATCTCTACCTCCCTGGTTGGTACGAGTACCTGGCACAGGTGGGCGCCGGCCTCGTCCCGTGGTCGCCGACGAACGACCGAGGCGTGGAGAGCTCGGCGCGCCGCGGCGCCGTGGCGATCGCCCGCCAGGCTGCGGCCGGCCCCGGCGGCTTCGCCGAGGACCTCGATCGCGTTCCTGTGCTCCTCGCTCTCTTCGCCGACCTGGCCAACCTCGCCACGGTCGACCGCGATGCCGACCACTACCCGCTGGCAGGTGGTGCGTCCGTCTACCCGTTCGCATGGAGCATCCTCCTTGCCGCGCGTGCCGAGGGCCTGGGCGGGGTCCTCACCACGATGGTCCTGCGCGAGGAGGCGGCAGCACGCGAGCTGTTCGGAGCGCCGGACGGCGTCGTGCTCGCCGGGGTCGTGGCCCTCGGCTATCCGCTGGAACGGACGACGCGGCTGCGCCGGCTGGCCGTGGGCGAGTTCGCCACCGTCGACCGCCTCGACGGCCCCGTGCTCGGCTCGTCCTGAGGGGAGCCACGGTGGTCCCGTCCACCCGGCAGGGAGAGGTCCACCGCCACGGGACGCACGCGTGGGCGGTCGGCCCGTGACGCGGACGCCGGCCCGGTCGTTCGTGTTCGCCGAGGAGCGCGAGGGCGCGCTCGCCGCCATGGCGGCCGTGCGGGCGGCCGGGCAGGGATGGGTGAACGTCCAGCCGGTGGTCGAGCCCGAGGACGAGCCACCGCGCCCGGGGATCCTTGCCATCTTCGGCGGCTCGCCGCACCGGGTGCCGATGGCCACGTGGCTGCCCGCCCCGGTGGCGGCCGGTCGCCGCGCCGGTGCGACGACGGTGGGGGTCCTGCACGCCACGGGACCGCGCCTGGCCCCCCGGCTCGCCGGGGCCGGGGTTGGGATGCCGGCGGGTTGGCGAGTCACCCAGGACCACCTCCGGCGCGGCCTCGTCGTCGAGGTCGTCGTCGGGTCGGACGACGCATCCGTCCTGTCGTGGATCGTGGCCGTGCTCGGGCACGTCTGCGCCGTCCGGTCCACCGGGCGCTTCCGGGCCACGGTCTACGGGCCCGCCTCGCGTGGGCCGCTGCCCGGCGACCCGGCATCAACGGAAGCACCGGACGTGTGAGCGGCCCGGCGGGAGCCGGGGCGCTCGGCGACGGACCACCGACCGCATCGGCGGCCCGCCTACGCTTGCCCTCGGTCCGGTGGGGTGCCGGACCGGTCCGCTGCCAGCGCAGCGAGGACGGGGAGGTGCGCACGTGAAGGGCTTCAAGGAGTTCCTGCTGAGGGGGAACCTGCTCGACTTGGCGGTCGCCGTCGTCGTCGGCACCGCGTTCGCCGCCGTGGTCAAGGCCCTGGTGGCCGACCTCCTGACCCCGCTGATCGCGGCTATCGGCGGTCAGTCCAACTTCGCGAACCTCACCTTCACGGTGCACCACTCGACGTTCCTCTACGGCGACTTCGTCAACGCGGTGCTGAGCTTCGTGGTGATCGCCGCCGTCGTGTTCTTCGCCGTGGCCAAGCCGGTGACCGGCTTCCTCGGCCGGCTCGGGCGGCTGCCCCAAGAGCAGCCGATGCACCCCTGCCCCTTCTGCCTGACGAGCGTGCCGGTGGCGGCCACGCGATGCGCGCAGTGCACCTCGGAGCTGGAGGCCGGGGCGTCCTGAGGTACCGGCCTGGCGGGCCTCAGCGCTCGCTGCCGAGGTGCCACCGGTCGCAGAACGAGCACCGGTAGGGGAGGACGTCGACGCCGTGCTCGAGCCGGGCCGCCAGCGAGGCGCGGTCCGCCGAGGCACGGTCGGGGAAGGCGTGCTTGGCCGTCCCGTCGGCCCGCCAGTGGTCGAGGCGCCCGAGGGCCCGCGCCGGAGGTCGGCCGCCCGAACGGCGGGACGGACGGCGCGAGCGGGGCATCCCGCGAGCATCCCGCGGCGGCCGCGATGACGCCACTCGTCCGGCTGCGCGGACCATCATGGGGCATGCCGCTGCCGACCTTCGGGCCCGTGGACCCCTACTCCGGGAGGCCACGGCCCGCGTCGCTGGCCGGGTCGCTCCTCGTCGCCACGCCGCGCCTCGTCGACCCGAACTTCGCCCGCCGGGTCGTGCTCGTCCTCGACCACGGAGACCAGGGCGCGCTGGGGGTGGTCCTCGACCGGCCCGGCGGTGTCGACGTCGCCGACGTCCTTCCTCGGTGGGCGCCGGTGGTGACCCCGCCCCGCCAGTTCTTCGTCGGCGGGCCCGTGGCCCGCAACGCCGTGATCGGTCTGCTCCGTCTCCGTCCGACGCCTCCGGGTAGCGGTGTCTCAGGCCGTCCCGACGGGTGGCGCCAGGTCGTCCCTGGGGACCGGCCGGTCGGCACCGTCGACCTCGACGGTGATCCCTCGGCGTTCGCCGGGTGCGTGGCCGGAGCGCGTCTGTTCGCCGGGTACGCCGGCTGGGCGGGCGGCCAGCTCGAGGACGAGGTCGACGAAGGCTCGTGGTTCGTCCTGCCTGCGCTCGAGCGCGATCCCGTCTCGGCCGACCCCGAGGGCCTGTGGCGTCGCGTGCTCCGGCGGGAGGGCGGCTCCCTGGCCCTGGCCGCCGCCTTCCCCGAGGACCCGACCCGGAATTGAGCAGACGACGGGTGACGCTGCGCCGGTCCCGACGCGTCCCGCACCGTTTGCCTACCATCTGGGCGTGCCTGCGCCCGCGCCACCCGTCGTCCGCCCGGCAGCACGCGACGACGTCGGCGTGCTGACCGACGTGCTCGTCCGTGCGTTCGACGACGACCCCGTCGCCAACTTCATGTTCCGCGGCGACGCCCGGCGGCGGGCGGGCCTCCGGTCGTTCTTCTCGATCCAGCTGCGCCGCCACTACCTGCCCCACGGCCACGTCTACACCACGGAGGACCGTGCCGGCGTGGCCGTCTGGGGCCCACCCGAGCGCGTGCGGCGGCCGCTCGTCGAGCTGGTCCAGCTCCTGCCCACGGCGCCGTACCTGCTGGGCCGGCACGCCATGGCCGCGCTGTCGCTGCTCGGTGAGGTCGACGCCCTCCACCCGCACGAGCCCCACTGGTACCTCGCCACCCTCGGCACCGAGCCGGCGCGCCAGGGCACGGGCGTCGGCTCGGCGCTGCTCGCCGCGGTGCTCCGTCGCGTCGACGAGGAGGCGATGCCCGCCTACCTCGAGTCGTCCAAGGAGCGGAACGTGCCCCTCTACGCCCGCTTCGGCTTCGAGGTGGTCGAGGAGCTCCACCCCGCACGTGGGGGGCCCACGATGTGGCGGATGTGGCGCGAACCGCGCCCTCTGGCGTGACGGAGCGGGGGCTCGTCGCCGGTCAGCGCCGAGACCCGCCGCCGGGCGGGACGGGCCGGGGTGCTGGCGGTCCTGTGCGGCGAGGACGTCCGGAGCCCTCCTCGCGCTCGCTCGGCTGGATCACGGGACCGCGTGGAGGCCCCCGGGAAGGTCGCTGCGCCTCGCCACGACGCCGGCGAGCAGCTCGAGGAGCACCCGCGTCGGAGCGGAGGGGAGCCCGCGGGCGCGCAGCGCCGTGCCGACCCGACGACGGGGGAGGCCGGCGATGGGGATGCCTCGGAACTGGTCGCGGAGGAACCGGGGGAGCGCAGTCGCGGGGAGGATGGCCGGACCGTACCCCTCGAACGTGAGCGAGGCGATGAGCCGGAGCCCGTCGATCTCGGCACGGGGCGTGAGCGTGACGCCGGCGGGCGCGATGGCGGCGTCGAGCTCGTCGCGGTAGGCCGTCCCATGGGCCGGCAGCAGCAGCTCGAGCCCGTCGAGCTCGGTCATGGGCAGCGCCCCGGGGTAGCCGGCCAGCGGGTGGTCGACCGGCAGCACCAGGACGAGGTCCTCCTCGAAGAGCGGGGTCGTGACGACATCGGGCCCGGGGACCGGCAGGTTCAGCACAGCCACGTCGAGCTGGCCGGCCTCGAGGCGGGGCTCGAGGCCGGTGGTCGTGCCCTCGACGACGACGAGGTGCACACCCGGGTGCCGGGAGGCGATGAGCCGGAGGAGCTCGGGGGCCAGCCAGCGCGCCGTCGTCCCGATCATGCCGACGCGGACCGTACCGGTGACCTGGTCCTTGTAGGCGGCCACGTCGGCCACGAGCGCCTCGAGCTCCGCAAGCATCCGCCTCGCCCGGGCCACGACGACGGTGCCCTCGTCGGTCAGGCGACCTGTCGCACGGTCGAGGAGCGTGGTGCCGAGCTCGGACTCGAGGCGGGCGACGTGGGCCGAGATGTTCGACTGCACGGTCCCGAGCCGGTCGGCGGCCGCCGAGAACGTGCCGGCGTCGGTGACCGCCACCAGCGCCTGGAGGTGTCGCAGCTCCATCGGATGAGACGATAGCAGATATCTAAAAAAACTGTTTGACTGATCATGTGACTTCCTGCACAATGGGTGTCAGACCACAGGGATCAGGAACCCCCCCTCCGTTCCTTGTCGTGTCAGTGTGAAGGGACCGCCTCCCCCCCCGGCGGTCCCTTCACCGCGTCCGGGGTCCGGTGGCCTGCCCGCTCGGGCGCCCCCGGCCCGGACGAGATGCGCCAGGCCAAGGCGCGACGGGACGCCACCGGCCGGGGTAGCCTGGCTCGATGGAGTCGGCCGTGGGTGCGGTCTTCGTGGACCTCGACCGGACGCTGCTGCGCGGCGCGAGCGGGCCGGTGCTGCACGAGGCACTGGTGGAGGAGGGCGTGGTCGCACCCGGCCAACGGCTGCCGGGCGACGCCATCGTCTACGGCCTCTACGAGCGCTTCGGAGAGTCGCTCGGGGTGATCGCCCTGGCTCGGGCGGCGGCGCTCGCCATGCGGGGCCGCTCGGTGGAGGCGACGCGGCGGGCGGGCAAGCGTGCCGCCGAGCAGCTGGCCGACCGGGTCCAGCCGTGGGCCCGCCAGGTCCTCGAGGACCACCGCCGCGCCGGTCGCCCCGTGGTGCTGGCCACCACCTCCCCGGCCGACCTCGTCGAGCCGCTCGCCGACCTCCTGGGCTTCGACGGCGTGGTGGCCACCCGCTACGAGGTGGCCGACGGGTGCTACACGGGGCGCCTGGGCGGCAGGTTCACGTGGGGCGTGGCCAAGCGGGCGGTCGCCCTGTCATGGGCCGAGGCGCACGGGGTCGACCTCGCCGACTCGCATGCCTACTCGGACAGCATCTACGACCTGCCTCTGCTCAGCGCGGTCGGGCACCCGCACGCGCTCAACCCCGATCCACGCCTCGCCGCGGTCGCGCGGGCTCGTCGGTGGCCGGTCGAGCGGTGGGACCGGGCGCCCGGGGTCCCGTCGCTCTGCGGGCTCGAGCCCTACCACGTGGCACGGCTGGCCTTCCGGCCCGAGGCGTTCCCCTACGCCCGCTTCGAGATCACCGGTGTGACGGGGGTGCCCGAGCGCGGGCCGGTCGTGCTGGCGGCGAACCACCGCAGCTACTTCGACGTCGCGGCACTGGGGATCGTGGCAGCCCGTCTCGGGCGGCCCGTGCGCTTCCTCGCCAAGCAAGAGGTCTTCGACGCCCCGGTGGTCGGGACCCTCGCCCGTTCCCTGGGCGGCATTCCCGTCGACCGGTCGGGCCGCCGTGGCGGCGAGCCGCTGGCGCAGGCGGTCGCGGCGCTGCGGGCCGGGGAAGTGGTCATCATCCTCCCGCAGGGGACCATCCCCCGGGGTGAGGCGTTCTTCGACCCGGTCCTCGTCGGGCGCACCGGCGTGGCCCGGCTCGCCGCCGAGACGGGCGCGCCGGTGGTCCCGGTCGGGCTGTGGGGGACCGAGCACGTCTGGCCCCGCTCGACCCGCCTGCCCCGCTTCGCCGGCGTCCTCCGGCCGCCGACCGTCACGGTGCGGGTGGGGCGGACGCTGGAGCTCGCCGGCGCAGACGCGGTCGCCGACACCGCTGCCGTGATGGCCGCCATCACCGACCTGCTGCCGGCCGAGGCGCGCTCGCGTCCGCAGGTGACGGCGGCCGACGTGGCGCGGGCCCGACCGCCGGCGTGACGGGTCGCCGAGCGGGCGCCTCGGTCCCGCAGCGTGCCCGGGCCGCTCTCGGCGCGGGTGCCGTGGCCGCGGTCAATCGAGCGTCGCGGCGGCTCGGGCGGGGGAGCGGGACCGTCGTCGGAGGTCGGGTCGGCCTCGCCCTCGCCCCTCATCTCCTCGCCGAGCTGGGTCGTTCGCGACGAGTGGCACTGGTGACGGGAACGAACGGGAAGACGACGACGACCCGGCTCCTCAGCGCTGCGGTCGCCACGGAGGGAGGCGTCGCCACGAACGACACCGGGGCCAACATGCCGGCAGGTCATCTCGCCGCCCTGGTTGCTGCCCCGGAGACGGCAACCGCCGTCCTCGAGGTCGACGAGGTGTACCTCGGTGCCGTGGCCGAGGCCGTGTGGCCGCGCGTCGTCGTGCTCCTCAACCTGTCGCGGGACCAGCTCGACCGCACCAGCGAAGTACGGGCGCTGGCGGAGCGGTGGCGCGCCTCGCTCGGTCAGCTCGCCGCCGGCGCCCCTGCCCCGCACGTCGTGGCGAACGCCGACGACCCGTTGGTCGTGTGGGCCGCCCGCGGCGCTGTCGGCCCGTGCACGTGGGTCGGAGCCGGCCAGGTCTGGCGGCTCGACGCGGTCGGGTGCCCGGCGTGCGGGGGGCGCGTCCGGTTCGGTCCGGGGACGGCGTGGGCGTGCGACAGCTGCTCGCTCGCCCGACCGGCGTGTGCGGCCTGGCTCGAAGACGGCTGTCTGGCACGACCCGACGGGACCCGGCTACCGGTGCGCCTGGCGATCCCCGGCCGGTTCAACCAGGCCAACGCCGTCATGGCCGCCGTCGCCGCGCCGCTGCTCTCGGCCGTGCCGCCCGACGGCGGGGGGACGGAGCGTGCCGTGACCGTCGAGGAAGCGCTCGCCCGGATGGCCGGGGTCGACGACGTCGCCGGCCGGTTCGCCGTCCTCCACCGGCGGGGTGACGGGGTCCGGCTCGCTCTGGCCAAGAACCCGGCGGGGTGGACGGCGCTCTTCGACCTGCTCGAGGAGGAGCGCGCCGTGCCCGAGGGGCCGCCCGACGGTGCGTGCCACCTCGTCCTGTCGGTGAACGCCCAGGTCGCCGACGGGGCCGACACCAGCTGGCTGTGGGACGTGCCGTTCGAGCGCCTCGCCGGGCTGCCCACCGTGGTGGCCACGGGTGAGCGCCACCGGGACCTGGCTGTGCGCCTCCGCTACGCCGGTGTCGACCACGTCACGCTGTCAGATCCGCTTGAGGCGGTGGACGCCGCGCTGGCTCGGCGTGGGACCGGGTGCGGCGGCGACGCACCGGCTCGAGCGGAGGCGCCGACCGGCCCCGGCGGCGCGGTGGTGACGGTCGTGGCGAACTACACGGCGTTCAGGTCGCTCCGGAGCCGGTGGTGAGCGCCGGGGAGACCGCGGCCGGGCAGCCGTCGACGCTGCGGGTCGTGGTCGTCTACCCGGACCTGCTCGGCACCTACGGCGACGGTGGAAACGGGACGGTGCTCGCCCGCCGAGCCGCCTGGAGGGGGCTCGCGGTCGAGCTGCTCCACGCCCC
>JAJZJT010000084.1 GCA_021809995.1 Actinomycetes bacterium | reverse complement strand
TCCCCACCGGGCGGGGCGGCGGCCTCCCCACCGGGCGGGGCGGCGGCCTCCCCACCGGGCGCGGCAGCCTCGCGCTGGTCGCGTCCGGTCCGGCTCACGGGCCGTTCGCCGTCGGGCGTCCACAGTGTGCTCACGACTGGTAGCCTAAAGCACCGAGTACATCGGGAAGCGGGGACGTCCGAGGGACGACCTCCACCTGGCTACCGGGCTGCCGACTGGCACCGCGTACGCCGGGTCGTCGGTTGGGCGGCGCGTGCGCGGCGCCCGGTCCACGGCAGCTCCGCTCCCCGCCGGTCGACCACGGTGTCGCCGTGGCACGGACAGGGAGCGAGTCGAATAGCAGCAACTGCCACCACCAACGAACCGCGCATCAACGACCGGATCCGTGCCCGCGAGGTCCGCGTCGTCCACGAGGGCGAGCAGCTGGGGATCAAGCCGCTTCCCGAGGCGCTCGCCCTGGCCCGCCAGCTCGACCTCGACCTGGTCGAGGTGGCGCCACTGGCGACGCCACCGGTGTGCCGGATCATGGACTATGGGAAGTTCAAGTTCGACGCGGCGCAGCGGGCCAAGGAGTCCAAGCGCAAGGCCGTCCACGTCGGGATCAAGGAGATGAAGTACCGGCCGAAGATCGGGCCGGGCGACTTCGACACCAAGACCCGCCAGGTGGCCAAGTTCCTCGAGGAGGGGCACAAGGTCAAGATCACGATCATGTTCCGCGGGCGTGAGGTCTTCCATCCGGAGCTGGGCAAGAAGATCCTCGACCGCATCGCCGACCAGGTGGACGGCGTGGGCAAGTCGGAGTCCGAGCCCCGCCTCGACGGTCGGAACATGGTTATGGTGCTGGCGCCCGACAAACGGGCACGCCAGTCGGCGGCGTCGAAGAGCGCCCACGAGGACCCGGTAGCCGGCGACGGCGCCGTGCCGGCAACCGACGGACCGGGCGAGGCCGCCGAGGCGGGCGAGCCGAGCACAGGAGCAGAGGGATAGCAGCGATGCCGAAGATGAAGACCGATCGGGGCGCAGCCAAGCGCATCAAGGTCACCGGGTCCGGGCGCTTGCGCCGGCGCAAGGCGTTCCGGTCGCACCTGCTGGAGAAGAAGTCGAGCGTGCGTACTCGCCGCCTCGGACGAGAGACGGACATCGCTCCGGCCGACGCCCGCCAGATCCGGAGGATGCTCGGCAAGTAGACGCATGGCCCGACCCGAGGGCGCGCCAGGGCGCGTCGCCCCTGCGGCCGGGTCGCTCACGGCGCCCGGATGCTGCCGGGCGGTCCACCACACCGTTCACCGACGACACCACGAAGGAGCACCAATGGCCCGAGTCAAGCGCGGCGTCCACGCCCGGAAGCACCATCGCGCCGTCCTCGAGCAGGCGCAGGGCTACTACGGCAACAAGAGCCGGTCGTTCCGTGCTGCCAACGAGCAGGTGATGCACTCCCTGCAGTACGCGTACCGCGACCGCAGGGCCCGCAAAGGCGACTTCCGGCAGCTGTGGATCCAGCGGATCAACGCAGCGTCGCGCCAGCACGGCACCAGCTACAGCCGCTTCATCGCCGGCCTGCACCGTGCCGGGGTCGCCGTCGACCGAAAGGTCCTCGCAGACCTCGCGGTGAACGACCCGGCGGCGTTCGGCTCGCTCGTGGCAGTGGCGAACCAGGCCCACGACACCGCCGATGCGATGCCGGGCGAGGTCGCCTCCTGACGGAGCTGCCTGGCCGCTCGGGCGGTGGGCTGGCCTTCTCGCACCTGCGGGTTCGCCGGCTCCGGCGCCTCCTCCGCAAGCGCCTCGTGCGCGAGCAGGAGGGGTGCCTCGTCGTGGAAGGTGCGGACGTCCTCGCCACCGCCCTCGGCTCGGGTGCGCCGGTCGAGTCGGTGTTCCTCGGGCCCGGAGCCCGCCGCTCGACGTCGGTCGGGCCCGTCGTGGCCGAAGCGTTCGAGCGAGGCGCTCGTGTCTTCGAGCTCGCCCCCGGGGTGCTCGAGCGAGTCGCCGACACGGTGTCGCCCCAGCCGGTGCTGGCCGTGGTCGGGTTCCGACCCGAGGTGCTCGAGCAAGGTACCCGGCCAGCGTGGGCCGAGGGGACGGGGGCGGGTCTCGTAGTCGTCTGTGCCGGTGTGCGCGACCCGGGCAACCTCGGGACGATCGTGCGCACGGCGCATGCCTCCGGGGCCGCGGCCGTTGTGTGCGCGCCCGGCACGGTGGACGTGACGAACCCCAAGGTGGTGCGGTCCTCGGCCGGCTCTGTGTTCCACGTGCCGGTGGCCACCGTGCCGGCCGACCTCGACGAGCTCGGCGCCCTGGCCGGTTGGGGGTACCGGTCGGTCGCGACCGTCGTCTCCGGAGGCCGGTCCTACGACCTCGTCGAGTGGGGTGGTCGCGTGGCCGTGGTGTTGGGCAACGAGGCGGCCGGCCTCGACGAGACCTACCTCGAGCGGGTCGACGAGCAGGCGACGATCCCGATGGCAGAGGGCGCCGAGTCGCTGAACGTGGCGGCGGTTGCCGCCGTTCTCTGTTTCGAGGCGCGCCGTCAGCGCGTCCGGGCGGCCCGCGTGCCGGGCGCCGGCGGCCCGGCCCGGGGCACGACGTGACGGTGCCGGTCGCGGTGCGCTCTACGATGCGGTCCATGGCTCGGGCCCTTCCGCGCGCGACGGCGCGCCCTCGGCGACGGTGACCGCCCCGCTCGACGTGGACGCCCTCGTGGCCGAGGCGTCGGCCGCGCTGGCGTCGGCAGGCACGACCGACGAGGTGCGCCAGGTGACGACGGCGGCTCTCGGGAAGCGGTCGCCCCTCGTGGCGGCCCACCGCTCGCTCGGGGGGCTCGACCCCGACGAGCGACGGGCGCTGGGTCGCCGCCTCGACGACGCGCGCCGGACGCTCGAGGCGATCGCCGACGACCGCAGGCGGGCGCTCGAGGCCGCCGAGCTCGAGGCCGCCCTGCTCGCGGAGCGGCTCGACCTCGGGGAGGAGCTCCCCGACCGGGCGCGGTCCCCGTTGTCCCGGGGTGCGCTGCACCTGGTGACGACGACTCGCGACGCCCTCGAGGACACCTTCGTGGGCATGGGGTTCGAGGTCGTCGAGGGGCCCGAGGTCGAGACCGACTGGTACAACTTCGGCGCCCTCAACATCCCGCCGGCCCACCCGGCACGCGGCATGTGGGACACGTTCTACCTCGCGGTCGGCGAGCCTGAGACGGTCCTGCTGCGCGCCCACACCTCGCCGGTCCAGGTGCGCCTGATGGAGGCGGCGGTGGCGGCCGGGATGTCGCCCATCCATGCCGTCATGCCGGGCCGGTGCTACCGACGGGACACGCCGGACGCCCGGCATCTTCCTGTCTTCCACCAGGTCGAGGGGCTCGTCGTCGACGAGGGGATCACCTTCGCCGACCTTGCCGGCACGATCGAGACCTTCACCACGGCGTACTTTGGCCCGGAGATCCACTCCCGCCTTCGCCCTGCCTTCTTCCCCTTCACGGAACCGTCGGCTGAGTTCGAGATCACGTGCACGCTCTGCCGGGGGACCGGTTGCCGGACGTGCTCGGGGACCGGGTGGATCGAGCTCGGGGGGTGCGGCATGGTCGACCCGGCCGTCTTCGACGCGGTCGGGATCGACGGGGAGCGGTGGACGGGCTTCGCCTTCGGCTTCGGCATCGACCGGTGCGCACAGATGCGCCACCAGATCGCCGACATGCGCTCTCTGGTGGAGAACGACGTCCGCTTCCTGCGGCAGTTCTGAGCCACGGACGAGACGGAGAGGGAGAGGGAGGACGGGCGTGCGAGTACCGCTGTCGTGGCTCAGGGAGTACGCGCCCTTCGGTGACGACGTCGACGCGTTGGCACAGACGCTCGACGACCTCGGTCTCGTGGTCGAGGGGGCCGAGCGGATCGGTGAGGGCCTGGGTGACGTCGTCGTGGCCGAGGTCGTCGAGATCGGGCCCATCGAGGGAGCAGACCGGATCCGACGGGTGGTCGTCGACGACGGCACCCGGCCGGTCGAGGTTGTCTGTGGGGCGTGGAACTTCGCGGTGGGCGACCGAGTGCCCCTCGCCCCGGTGGGGTCCGTGCTGCCGGGTGGGTTCGCCATCGGGCGGCGCAAGCTGCGGGGTGTCGTCTCCGACGGCATGCTCTGCTCGAGCCGCGAGCTGGCGCTGGGCGACGACCACCAGGGCATCCTCGTGCTCGCTCCTGACGACGACGGCGAACGTCCCGCTCCGGGCACGCCGCTGCTCGCCGCACTCGGGCTCGAAGCGGACGTGGTCTTCGACGTCGCGGTGGAGGCGAACCGCCCCGACGCCCTGTGCATGACCGGGGTGGCTCGCGACCTGGCCGCCCGCCTGGGCCTCCAGCTTGCGCTTCCCGAGCCGCCGCCCCTCGCTGCGGCGGCCGTGGCGACCGGCGACGCGGACGGGCTCGTGGCCGTCGAGAGCCCCGACCTCTGCCCGCGCTTCGCCGCCCGTGTCCTCACCGGCGTGGCTGTCGGCCCGTCGCCCCGCTGGCTCGCGCGGCGGCTCGAGCTCGCTGGCATGCGTCCGATCAACAACGTCGTGGACGCGTCGAACTACGTGATGCTCGAGCTGGGCCAGCCCACCCATCCCTACGACCGCGACCGACTGGCCGGGGGGCGGCTCGAGGTCCGACGCGCCCGGCCCGGGGAGCGCATCGTCACCCTCGACGGCGTCGAGCGGGTGCTCGGGCAGCCCGGCCCGGGCCTCGGGGACACGGGTGAGGACTGCGTGATCTGCGACGGCTCGGGCGCACCGGTCGCTCTCGGGGGGGTCATGGGCGGGGCATCGTCGGAGATCGGCCCGGAGACGCGGACGGTGCTGCTCGAGGCCGCCTACTTCGCGCCGCTGGCCGTGGCCCGGACCGCGAAGCGACTGGGCCTGCGCACCGAGGCGTCGGTGCGGTTCGAGCGCGGGTGCGACCCCGAGGGGATCGACCGTGCCGTCGCGCGGCTCTGCGAGCTGCTCGCCCTGACCGCCGGGCCCGACTTCTCGGTGGAGCCGGGTGCGACCGACGTCCGTGGTGACGTGCCGCGGCCGGCGCGCCTCCGCGTGCGGACCGGCCGCGTGAACGCCCTGCTCGGCACCGGCTTCAGCGACGAGGACGTGGCAGGCGCCCTCGCACCGCTCGGCATGGACGTCGAGGCGGTCGAGGACGGTGTCCTCGAGGTCACCGTCCCGACGTTCCGGCCCGACATCCGGCCTGCCCCCCACGGCGAGGCCGACGTCGCCGAGGAGGTGGCGCGGGCGTCCGGCTACTCGCTCCTCCCCCGGACGCGACCGGCGTGGCCCCAGCCGGGACGGCTCACGGCCCGCCAGCGGGACCGGCGTCGCCTGCGCGAGGTGGCATGCGGCCTCGGGGCGTTCGAGGCATGGACCTCGGCGTTCGCCACGCCGGAGGAGCACGCGCTGGGAGGCGTCACGCTCGACGCCGTCGAGGTGGCCAATCCGTTGGCCGCTGACGAGCGGCTGCTGCGGGCGTCGCTCGTGCCGGGGCTCGTGGGTGCGCTCCGGTACAACGAGGAGCGACGCTCGAGCGGTCTCCGGCTCTTCGAGGTGGGGTCCGTGTTCGCGGTGGCTCCCGACGGCGGCTCCGGCGGCGTTCCCGTGCGCACGACGGAGCGGTTCGCCCTCGCCCTCGCCGGCCCGGGCGACGACGCCTGGTCGGCTCTCGCCGCGTGGCGGGTGGTGGCGGACGTGTTGCGGGTGGCCGACTGGTCGGTCCGCCACGGCGTCCCGGGCCGCCCCGCCCCCTCCCCGCTCCACCCGTTCCGGTCGGGGGTGCTCACGTGCCGGGCCGCGGGGCGCGACCTGGTCGAGGTAGGGGTGGTCGGGGAGCTCCATCCGCAGGTGACGGCGTCGCTCGGGCTGAGCGACGCGTCGGGGCGCTCCATCCGCGTCGGCTGGCTCGACCTCGACCTCGACGTGCTGCTGGAGCCGGGCTCCCTGTCCCGGCGTCCGGAGCAGGCCGTGCCGGTGAGCAGGTTCCCGTCGTCGGACGTGGACCTCGCCTTCGTCGTCGACGAGACCGTACCGGCGGCAGCCGTGGCGTCGACGCTCCTCGACGCCGGGGGAGCCGAGCTCGAGTCGGTGACGCTCTTCGACGTCTACCGAGGGCCGTCGGTCCCCGAGGGCACCCGGAGCCTGGCGTACCGGGTCCGGTTGTGCGCGCTCGACCACACCCTGACCGACGCCGAGCTTGCCGAGCTCCGGGCGTCCATGATCGCTGCCGTCGAGTCGGGGCACGGGGCGTCTCTCCGCTGACAGCACCTCTGGGTCCGGCCGGGACGGCCGAGCACCCGGTTGCTCAGCCTCCCGCCTCGGCGTCGAGCACTTCTGCCGCTGAGCGCCCGGTCGGACCAAGCCAGGGGGTCACCCGGGCCCGGTCGTCGGGAGCGAGCGCGTCGAAGAAGGCGGCCGCCGGGCCGACGGGCTCGTCGAACGACTCGAGCAGGCGGTCGAGCGCCGCTGCCGCGCGCGCGAGCACCGCGGCGTGCCGTTCGGCAGCAGCCAGGTGCACGGCGACGAGATCGGCGAGAGCCCCGAGCAGGACGCCGGCGCCGACAGGTCCGTCGGCGGCCTCGACGAGGTCGAGGACGACGGGGACCAGCTCGGGGACGTCGGTGACCAGGGCCGCTCCGGTGGGGTCGGGGCCGCCAGGGTCGGGCGGGCGGGCGTGGTGGTCGCCCGGTGTCGGGCGGGCGGACGGGCGCGGCTCGTGCATGGGTGCTCCGGCGGACAAGGGGGTCCTCGGCACGCACCGTGCCTGGCGGTGGGCCCGGGGCAGGTGCGGCGACGGCCCCGGTGCCGGGCACGGTAGCGAGGCGCGCCCCGCGGGTCAAGGATGTGCCGGGGACGGCGGGCCCGGCCCGCGCCGGGGCATCGCCGACCGCCTCGCGGTCAGGATGCGCCCCGGCTTGCATATTCATGCGGGTGGGTGCATATACTCGGAGATGGCCCAGGCCCGGACCCGCTCCGCAGACTCCCTCACGGTGGCCGTGCTCGGTGCGTCGGGCTATGCAGGCTCGGAGGTCCTCCGGCTGTGCGCCGCGCACCCGCGCTTCGACGTGGTGGTGGCCACCGGGGACCGCAGCGCGGGTCGACTGGTCGGCCGCCACACCGCGTCGCTGTCGGCCGCCTACCCCGACCTCGTGCTCGAGGGCAACGAGCCTGCGTCGATCGCCGAGCGCGTCGACGGCGTCGACGTGCTCTTCAGCGCGCTGCCGCACGGTCGGTCCCAGCGGCTCCTTCCCGACCTGGTCGACCGGGTCGGCGCCGTGGTGGACCTGGCTGCCGACTTCCGTTTGCGCGACCCGGCTGCCTACGCCCGCTGGTACGGCGAGGAGCATGCTTGTCCCGAGCTGCTCGACCGGTTCGCCTACGGCCTGCCCGAGCTGTTCCGGTCCGAGCTCGTGGGCGCTCGGCTCGTCGCCGCTCCGGGCTGCTACCCGACGGCGGCGTCGCTGGCCCTCGCTCCCCTCGTGCGGGCCGGGCTCGTCGACGAGCACGGCGTCCCCGTCGTGGTCGACGCCGCGAGCGGCGTGTCGGGAGCGGGACGCGCCGCCAAGGACGACCTGCACTTTGCCGAGGTCGACGGGGACTTCCGGGCCTACGGCCTCCTCGGGCACCGCCACACGGCCGAGATGGAGCAAGCGCTCGGCGTACCGGTGCTCTTCACGCCCCACCTGGCGCCGATGGTGCGGGGCATCCTGGCGACCGCGTACGTCCGGCCGGCCGCCGAGGGTCGCCAGCCCACCTCGGAGGAGCTCACCGACGTGCTCCGCGAGCACTACCGCGGCGAGCCGTTCGTCGTCGTCGACGACGACCCTCCGTCGACGAAGTCCACCGCTGGCACCAACGTGGTGCGGCTGACGGCCCGTTCCGACCCGCGCACGGGCTGGCTCCTCGTCCTGGCTGCCATCGACAACCTGGTCAAGGGGGCGGCAGGACAGGCCGTCCAGTGCGCCAACCTGGCGACCGGCCAGCCCGAGACGGCCGGGCTGCCGCTCGCGGGGCTGTACCCGTGAGCCCCGCGGCCCCCCACACCGCCGGACCCGATCCCGAGGAGGGGCGATGAGCATCACCACACCGCAGGGGTTCGTCGCCGCCGGTGTGGCTGCCGGGGTGAAGGCCTCGGGCGCCCTCGATCTCGCCCTCCTGGCGACCGAGGACGCCGTTCCCGTCTCGACGGCCGCCACGTTCACGACGAACCGGGCCGCGGCGGCGCCGGTCGTCGTCAGCCGTGCGCACCTCGAGGCCACCGGGGGCCTCGCGGCAGCCGTGGTCGTCAACAGCGGGAACGCCAACGCCGCCACGGGCCGCCAGGGGCGTGAGGACGCGGCGCTCATGTGCGCCCGGGCAGGCGCACGGCTCGGAGTGGCCCCCGAGGCGGTGCTCGTGTGCTCGACGGGCCTGATCGGCATCCCGCTCCCGATCGCCGCCGTGGAAGCGGCGATCCCGGCCCTGGTGGACGCCCGAGCCGACTCGGCGGACGCGAGCGTGGCGGCGGCAACGGCGATCCTCACGACGGACTCCGGCCGCAAGGAGGTCGAGGTCGCCGGCACCGGCTGGTCCGTGGCCGGGATGGCGAAGGGGGCGGGCATGCTCGCCCCGCGCATGGCGACCATGCTGGCCTTCCTCACCACCGACGTGGCGCTCGACCCCGACGTGGCGGCCCGTGTCCTCCGCCACGCCGTCGACCGGTCTTTCAACGTCATGACCGTGGACGGTTGCACCTCGACCAACGACACGGTGGTGCTGATGGCCTCGGGCCGGGCTGGGCCGGCCGACCTCGACGAGGTGACCGAGGCAGTGACCGCAGCGTGCTCGGACCTGGCCACCCAGATGGCCGGGGACGCCGAGGGAGCCTCGAAGGTGGCCCACGTGCGCGTCCGGGGCGCCCGCTCCGACGGGGACGCCCAGCGTGCGGCGCGCCGGGTCGCCGAGTCGCTGCTCGTCAAGTGCTCGCTGAACGGCGCCGACCCCTACTGGGGCAGGGTGCTGAGCGAGCTGGGCGCGTCCGGCGCGGAGCTCGACCCGGACCGGGTCTCCATCGCCTACGGGGGGATCGTCGTGTGCCGTGACGGCATCGAGGTCGCCCATGACGCGGCGGCGGTGGCGGCGCACCTTGCCGGCGACCTGGTCGAGATCGGCTGCGACCTCGGCCTTGGGGACGGCTCGGGGATGGTGATGACCGTCGACCTCGGGCAGGGCTATCTCGACGAGAACAGGACGACGTCGTGACCGGAGCCGCTCCGGAGCAGGGTTCCGCCGCGGCGGACAGGGTGGCCACGGCGGACAGGGTGGCCACGGCGGCCGAGCGCGCCGCCACGCTGGTCGAGGCGCTGCCCTATATCCGCAGGTTCTGGGGCCAGGTCGTCGTCGTCAAGTACGGGGGCAACGTGCTGCGCCCGAAGGACGGGGACGGGGGCGTCGACGAGGCCACCGCCCTCGCCTCCTTCGCCGAGGACATCGTGCTGCTCCGCTCGGTCGGCATGCTGCCCGTCGTGGTCCACGGCGGCGGCCCCCAGATCGGCGAGCTGATGGCCCGGGTGGGCAAGGAGGCCCGCTTCCTCGACGGGCTCCGGGTCACCGACGCCGAGACGATCGACCTCGTGCGCATGGTGCTGGTGGGCAAGGTCAACCGCGACATCGTGCGCGCCGTCAACGTCCACGGTGCGCTCGCCGTCGGGCTGTCGGGTGAGGACGCCAATTTGATCAACGCCGAGGCGCGCTCGGAGGAGCTGGGCTTCGTCGGCGACGTCGTGAGCGTCGACCCGGTGATCGTGCACCAGGTGCTGGCGCAGGGGCTGATCCCCGTGGTGGCGACGATCGGGACCGACGGGAGCGGCCAGGCGCTCAACATCAACGCGGACGCCGCCGCCGGGGCCCTCGCCGCCGCCCTCGAGGCGGCCAAGCTGGTGTACCTGACCGACGTGGAAGGGGTCCGGGCGGTGGCGGAAGACCCGGCGACGCTCCTGCGCCGGGTCACCGCCGACCAACTCGACGCCCTGGTCTCCTCGGGAGCGGCCACGGCAGGGATGGTGCCGAAGGTCGAGTCGTGCGCCCGGGCTGTGCGCGGTGGCGTCGGCCGGGCCCACGTCCTCGACGGGCGGGTCCCCCATGCGCTGCTCCTCGAGATCTTCACCGACGAAGGTGTCGGGACGATGGTGACCCGGTGACGCCGGACCTCCGCCCCGGCGCGAGCGCGGAGCCCTCTGCGGCGGACCGTCGGTGGCTCATGCACACCTACGCCGAGCCGCCCGTCACCTTCGTGCGGGGGGAGGGGAGCATGCTCGTCGACGAGCGCGGCCGCCGCTACCTCGATTTTCTCTCTGGGCTGGCCGTGACCTCCCTCGGCCACGCCCATCCGGCCGTGGCCGCCGCCGTGGCCGAGCAGGCTGCCACCCTCGTGCACGTCTCGAACCTCTTCGGCAACGTCCTCGCCCCCGAGGTGGCGCGCACCCTCGACCGGCTCGTGGGGGGCGGCACCGAACAGGCCGGCGGCCAGGTCTTCTTCGCCAACTCGGGCGCCGAGGCCAACGAGTGCGCCCTCAAGCTGGCCCGTCGGTGGGCGGGCGCCGGCGGGGCGGCGCCCCGTCCCGGTGTGGTGTGCGCCGAGGACGCCTTCCACGGCCGCACGCTGGCGACGCTCGCCGCCACCGGGCAGGAGGAGAAACGGCGACCGTTCGCCCCGATGCCCGAGGGCTTCGTCCACGTTCCCTACGACGACCTGGACGCGCTCGAGCGCGCCGTCGACCCGTCACGGATCGGCGCAGTGCTCGTCGAGCCGATCCAGGGCGAAGCCGGCGTGGTCGTGCCTTCCTCCGACTACCTCGCTCGCCTGCGGCAGCTGTGCACCGAGCGGGGCGTCCTCCTCGTCCTCGACGAGGTCCAGACCGGGCTCGGTCGCACCGGTGCGTGGTTCGCCTTCCAGCACCTCGGGATCGTCCCCGACGTCGTGACGGTTGCCAAGGCGCTGGGCAACGGCGTGCCCGTCGGCGCGTGCTGGGCCCGTGCCGAGGTGGCGGCGGCGTTCTCGCCGGGCGACCACGGGTCGACGTTCGGCGGGCAGCCACTCGCCATGGCAGCGGCGCGTGCGACGCTCGCCGTCCTC
>JAJZJT010000083.1 GCA_021809995.1 Actinomycetes bacterium | reverse complement strand
GCCTGACGCCTGACGCCTGACGCCTGACGCCTGACGCCTACACGACGCCGGGCTCGGGGCTCCCCGGAGAAGGCGTCGAGGGCCCGTCGGGCCCGACGTCGTCGTCGGCGCCTCGCGGGAGCCCCGGCACGTGCGGGGTGCGCAGCCCGGCAGGGTGGAGCGGTGGCCGCCGCCATGCCACGGTGACGCGGGCACCCCCGAGGTCGGACCGACCGACCGACCAGCTCCCGTGCGTCCGTCGGACCACGGCATCCGCGATGGCGAGCCCGAGGCCCGTCCCGCCTGGCTCGTCGCTGGCACGGTGGAAGCGGTCGAAGATCCGGTGCCGCTCCTCCGGGGGGATCCCCGGGCCCGAGTCCTCGACCGACAGCGTGACCCGGCCGACCGCCGCGCCCGTGGCCACCCGGATCGTCCCACCGGGTCCCGCGTACCGGCAGGCGTTGTCGACGAGGACGCCGGCGAGCCGCTGGAGGCTCTCGGGCGTGGCCTGGACCACGGCGTTCCCCGCCGTCGCGTGCTCGACGACCAGGCGCTGCCCGGCTGCGTCGGCGACAGCGGCAAAGCGCTGGGCCGTCGAGTCGGCGACGGCGATGAGGTCGACCCGCTCGTGGGTCCGGGCCCGCTCCGTCGGCGCCGCCTCCTCGCGGGCGAGCCACAGGAGGTCGTCGACGATCGACTGCAGGCGCTGACCCTCGTCGGCCACACGCTCGAGGGTGGCTCGATAGCTGTCGGCCGACCGCGGCCGGCCGAGCGCCAGGTCGACCTCGGCCCGGATCACGCTCAGCGGGGTGCGCAGCTCGTGCGAGGCGTCGGCTGTGAACTCGGCCTGCGAGCGACGCATGGCCTCGACGGGGGCTGAGGCCCGCAAGCCGACGACGAGGGCGCCGACGAAGGTCGACACCACGAGCACGCCGCCGAGGAGGAGCTCGGCCACCGTGAGCTCGGCGCCCACCCGCTGGACCTGGTGCCCGCTCGACCCCGCCACCACCCACCCCGAAGCCGTCGACCGGCTCACGAAGCGGAACGTGCTGCCGGCCATCGTGAGCTCGACGGGCCCCCCGTCCCACGTCCTGCGAGGCAGTCCGGGGGCCCCGATCGTGAGGGCCCGAGCGGCTCCCGAGCGGTCGACGCGCCAGGTGAACACCGGCGCGGCGTCGACGTCGCGGTCGGAGGCGCCGAGCGGCGAGACCAGCCCCACCCCGGCGGCGGTCCTGCTCACGTCGTCCAGCTGGTCGGCCAGGCGGACGTCGACCGCGGCGTTCAGGTGGTCGAGGACGACGGCGTTGAAGACGAGGGCGACGACGGCGACCACCAGGGCCACCACGACGGTGGCAACGCTGGCCACCTTGGCGGCGTGGGCCCGTCGGCCATCCCTCCGGCGTGCCCCGACCGGGCTGGAGAGGGAGTCGGTGGACGCGCCGCTCATGGCGGGGCCAGTCGGTAGCCGCTGCCGCGCACGGTCTCGATGCGGGCGCTCGCCCCCGTCAGCTTGGCCCGCAACCGGGCGATGTGGACGTCGATGGTGTTCGATCCCACGGCATCGGCCTCGTCCTCCCACACGTGGAGGGCGATCGCCCGTCGGGTGACCACGGTGGGTGATCGCCGCAGGAGCAGCTCGACCAGCATCGACTCGGTCGCCG
The DNA here is from genome assembly GCA_021809995.1 of Actinomycetes bacterium. GTDB lineage: Bacteria > Actinomycetota > Acidimicrobiia > Acidimicrobiales > RAAP-2 > JAJZJT01. The sequence goes on along the minus strand of JAJZJT010000083.1, from coordinate 9,480 downwards.
TCAGCACGACCGGCTCGCCGTCGACCCGCAGCTCGCGTGTCGACGGGTCGTAGGTCAGGTCGCCACAGCGCATCACCGGGTCGACGGTGAGCGCCGGACGTCGCTGCAGGGCGCCCAGGCGGGCGACGAGCTCGGAGAAGGAGAAGGGCTTGACCAGGTAGTCGTCCGCGCCCCGCGTGAGCCCGGTCACGCGGTCCTCGGTGGCGTCGCGGGCGGTGAGCATCAGGATGGGCGTCCGGTTCCCCCCCGAGCGGAGGCGCTCGACCAGCTCGAGCCCGGACAGCTTCGGCATGCGCCAGTCGACCACGGCGACGTCGTACTCGTAGGCCTGGAAGTGGGCGAGCGCCGACTCGCCGTTGGCGACGGCATCGACGACGTAGCCGTGCTCGCGCAGACCTCGCTCGAGGACGGAGCGGACGCCACCGTCGTCCTCGGCCACCAGCACCCTCACGGCTGCCACCACCGGCGCTGCCGGTCGGCCCGAGCCGGCACCCCCCCGTTCGGGCGCGCCGGGCGGCCCGCCGGGCCGCTCAGCGGGGGTAGATGCCGCCGGACGCCAGCCAGGGACCGATCCTGGGCTCGATGGCCGCGCCGAGGACGATGCCGACCACGAGGCTCGACGAGACGAGCCACACGCGCAGCGACGCCCCGCGGACCTGACGCCGCGTGCGGGCCACGAAGTCCCGCGGGGCGATGCGGGACACCTCGGCGATGTGCCCGAGGACGTGGACGATCATCACGACGAACCAGAGGACGAAGCTCACCTTGTGGACGGTCAGGAGCGTGGTGCGCACCTGGCCGTTCAGCAGCATGAGGAGGACCCCCGAGGCCAGCAGGACCACCGTGAGCACCACGAGCAGGGGTCCGAGCACGCGCAGGAGCGGCGGAGGAGTCCCCCGGCGGCGGTAGGCAGGGTGCCTCGTGTAGTAGCGGACGAAGCGCCACGACGTGCTGCCTACCTTCACGAGCACGGGCGGCACGAGCACCATGCCGACCACGACGTGGGCGGTGAGCATCGACCGCGAGTTGATCCGGACCAGCGTGAGGCCCTCGAGCGCGAAGAGGGCGAGGAGGACGACGGCGGTGGTGGCGGTCAACCTGGCGTTGCCCTCGACTCTCGGATCGGGCCTCGGGCGCCGCCGGACCCGTTGTGCCGACGAGTCCGGCGGTCGATGGGGATCGCCGTCGGCTCGGGCCAGCGGCTCGTGCCGGAACGCCGTTTCCCCCCTGTCGGGAAGCCGGCGTTCCGAGGCTGGACCGGCTGGCCGCTGGGGTGGCGAGGTGCCGAACTGGCCTGCTTCGGGGCGCATGACCCAACGAGTTTGACCGCGAATCCTGACGCCGGCATGACGCCCTCGGACATCGCGCACCAACCCTCCCTCGTCGCCCTCCAACGGCTAGAGTGGGTTCAACATCGCGGGTGCGCATCTACGGCGGCCCCCTATTCTCCGGACCCCCGGGCCGTCGTCCGCCCCCCTGCCCCTCGTGGTGGTCGGCGCCGGGGGTCCGGGGTTCGTCGTTCCGGCACCTGGGCGCGACACGGGTCCAGCGGTGCCGCGGCGGGCCGGTAGGGGCCGTCCATGTGCGGGGCGGGCCCGGTCGGGCTCAGACGGTGGTGGGCAGCCACGCCGGGCGGTCCGCTTCGAACCGGGTGATCTCGTCCTCGTGGCGGAGCGTGAGCCCGATGTCGTCCCATCCGTTCAGCAGGCGCTGGCGCGTGAAGTCGTCGAGGGGGAACGTGGCGGAGATGCCGACTGCGGGCACTTCGAGCGTCCCGCGTGCGACGTCGACGGTCACCTCGAGAGACGGGTCCGCGGTCACGGCGTCGAGGAGGCGACGACCGAGCTCGGCATCCACCTGGACGGGCACGAGCCCGGCCTTCGTGCAGTTGTTGCGGAAGATGTCGCCGAAGCGAGGCGAGACGACGGCCTCGAAGCCGTAGTCCTGGAGCGCCCACACGGCGTGCTCGCGCGACGAGCCCGTCCCGAAGTTGGGCCCGGCCACGAGCACCGTGGCCCCGGCGAACCGCTGGTCGTTCAGCACGAACGACCGGTCGTCGCGCCACTCCCCGAACAGACCGGCACCGAACCCGGTGCGCTCGACGCGCTTCAGCCAGTCGGAGGGGATGATCTGGTCGGTGTCGACGTCCGAGCGGTCGAGCGGGACCGCTCTGCCGGTGATCACGTGGACGGGCTTCATCGCTCCAGGTCCTCCGGGGTGGCGAAGTGGCCGGCGACCGCGGTGGCGGCGGCGACGACCGGCGAGACCAGGTGGGTCCGGCCGCCTCGGCCCTGGCGGCCCTCGAAGTTGCGGTTGGACGTCGACGCGCACCGCTCACCCGGTGCGAGCTTGTCCGGGTTCATGGCCAGGCACATCGAGCATCCCGGCTGTCGCCACTCGAAACCCGCCGAGGTGAAGACGGCGTCCAGGCCCTCCGCCTCTGCCTGGGCCCGGACCCGATGCGAGCCCGGCACCACCAGCGCACGGAGGCCGGGCTTGACACGGCGCCCGGCGACCACGGCGGCTGCAGCACGGAGGTCCTCGATCCGGCTGTTCGTGCACGAGCCGATGAAGACGGTGTCCACCGCGACGTCACGCACAGCGGTGCCCGCCGCCAGCCCCATGTACTCGAGGGCCCTCGCCGCAGCCTCGCGGGCGACGGGGTCGTCGAAAGAGCCCGGGTCGGGCACGAACCCGTCGATGGGCACGACCTGGCCGGGGTTGGTGCCCCAGGTGACGTGGGGGACGAGAGCAGCGGCGTCGAGGCTGACCTCGCGGTCGAAGGAGGCTCCCGCGTCGGTGGTGAGCGAGGACCACTCGGCGACGGCCTCGGCGAACGACGTGCCCGTTGGCGCGTGGTCGCGGCCTTCGAGGTAGGCGAAGGTCGTGTCGTCGGGGGCGATCATGCCGGCGCGGGCCCCCGCCTCGATCGACATGTTGCACACGGTCATCCGGCCTTCCATCGAGAGCCCGGAGATCGCCGAGCCGCGGTACTCGATGACGTGGCCGATCCCCCCGCCCGTGCCGATCCGCCCGATGACGGCGAGCACGACGTCCTTGGCCGTGACCCCCGGTGGGAGCTCGCCGTCGACGGTGACGGCCATGGTGGCCGGTCGGTGTTGGGGCAGGGTCTGGGTGGCCAGCACGTGCTCGACCTCGCTCGTGCCGATGCCGAACGCCAGCGCGCCGAAGGCGCCGTGGGTGGAGGTGTGGCTGTCGCCGCACACGATGGTCATGCCCGGCTGGGTCAGGCCCTGCTCGGGGCCGATGACGTGGACGATGCCCTGGTTGGCGTGGCCCATGGGGTAGCAGGTGATGCCGAACTCGGCGCAGTTGGCCGCCAGCACCTCGAGCTGCTTCGCCGAGATGGGGTCGGCCACCGGCTTGTCGATGTCGGTGGTCGGCACGTTGTGGTCGGCGGTGGCGATGGTGAGATCGGGACGACGCACCGGCCGTCCGGCCAGGCGGAGCCCGTCGAAGGCCTGCGGCGACGTCACCTCGTGGACGAGGTGGAGGTCGATGAAGAGCAGGTCTGGCTCGCTGTCGCCACCGTGGTGGACGACGTGGCGGTCCCAGACCTTCTCCGACAGGGTCCGCGGTCGTCCGGGTGCCGGGGTCACGCCCCCACCTCCACGACCTCGACGCGCAGGGTGCCACCGGGCGCCGCGTACTCGACGGTCTCTCCCTCCCGGTGGCCGAGGAGCGCCTGACCGAGCGGGGAGCCCGGAGACACCACGGTGAGGTCGCCCGGACGCTCCTCGATGGAGCCGACGAAGAACTGCTGGGTGTCGTCCTCGTCGTCGCCCTCGTAGCGGAGGGTGACGACGCAGCCGGCGGCGACCGTCCCGTCGCCCCCGCCCGCGGGCCCGTCGACCACCTGGGCGTCCTTCAACAGGGCCTGCAGCTGGCGGATCCGGGCTTCCATCTTGCCCTGGGCGTCCTTGGCCGCGTGGTAGTCGCCGTTCTCCGACAGGTCGCCGAGGGCGCGGGCCGCCTCGATGGCGGCGGCGATCTCCACGCGGCCGCGAGTGGTCAGGTCCTCGAGCTCTGCCTGGAGGCGCTCGAAGGTGTCCTTGGTGAGCTTCGTGGTGGACGGGTCGGTCACAGCCCACCAGGCTACCGGCTGCCGCCGCCGGGCCCGGCGCCGTCGCGCCGGCGGCGGGCCCGCGCGAAGATCGCGGCCGGACGCAGCGGGCGCGCCGCCCGACGAGCCGCGTCGAGGGAGGGAGGCCCCGAGATGGCCGAGGTCACAGGGACGTGCGACGACCGCTTCGAGGCCGTCCGGGAGACCCTCGAGGCCAACCTCGACTCGGGGGCCGACCTCGGGGCGTCGGTCGCCGTCGTCCTCGACGGCGAGCCCGTCGTCGACCTGTGGGGCGGTTGGACCGACGAGGCCCGCACCCGGCCCTGGCAGCGCGACACGATCACCAACGTCTGGTCGACCACGAAGACGATGACCTTCGTCTGCTGCCTGATCCTCGCCGAGCGGGGCGAGCTCGATCTCGACGCCCCGGTGGCCACCTACTGGCCCGAGTTCGCCGCCGAGGGCAAGGACCGCATCGCCGTGCGCCACCTGCTCTCGCACACTTCCGGGCTGTCCGGGTGGGACGTTCCCATGCGACCCGAGGACCTCGCCGACTGGGACGGGGCGACTGCGGCACTTGCCGCCCAGGCCCCGTGGTGGGAGCCGGGCTCGGCCTCCGGCTACCACGCCGTCACCCAGGGCTACCTGCTCGGAGAGGTCATCCGTCGCGTCACCGGCGCGTCGATCGGCGCGTTCTTCGCCGAGGAGGTCGCCCGCCCGCTCGGGGCCGACTTCCACATCGGCCTCCCCGAGTCCGAGGACCACCGGGTCGCGCCGCTCGTCCCGCCCCCGCCGGTCGACCTCGGGGCGGTGCAGGCCTCCGACATCGCCGTGCGCACCCTCGCCAACCCGCCGCTCGATGTCACGCAGACCTACAACGCCTGGTGGCGGCGGGCCGAGATCCCCGCTGCCAACGGACAGGGAAACGCCCGTTCGGTGGCCCTGGTGCAGTCGGTGGTCGCCGGAGGGGGCGAGGCCCGGGGCGTCCGGCTGTTCTCCGAGGGCACGTGCGAGCGGATCTTCGAGGAGCAGTCCGCCGGGACCGACCTCGTCCTCGGCGTCCCCATCCGCTTCGGCATGGGCTACGGCCTGCGCACGGACTTCATGCCCATCGGTCCGCGGGCGTGCTACTGGGGCGGCTACGGCGGCTCGGTGATCGTGATGGACCTCGACGTCAGGCTGACGGTCGCCTACGTCATGAACCGGATGGAGAGCGGGCTCGTCGGCGACCCCCGGGGGATGAACCTGGTGCTCGCGGCGGCCGGATCGCTCGCTCGCTGAGCACGGGCCCGGCGCGCCACAGCCGGAGGGCGGACGGGTCGTGCCGTGGGGTCCGGTCCGCCGCCACGGCCGGAAGGCGCTCAGTCGCTGCGGCTGAAGGAGAAGACGGCCACCGCCGTCAGCCCGAGGCCGAAGACGGCCACCATGGCGATCTCGACGAGGGTGGGGACCTGCCAGCCGTTCCAGCTCACGCCGGCGTCGAGCCGGGCCCGGGCCAGCGGAGACAGGTGCAGGTGGGCGAAGACCAGGTGGCGGATCGGGACCACGGCGTACGTCAGCGGGTCGACGCGGTTGAGCACGGTCAGCCAGGTCGGCAGGTGCGAAGCCGGGAACATGGCGCCCGACAGGAAGTAGAGGGGGAGCACCAGCATCTGGGTGAGCGCCATGAACGACTGCATCTGCTTGATGCGGGCGGACATCATCACCCCGAACGCCGTGATGGTGAAGGCCAGCAGCAGCTGGATGCCGAAGACCTCCAGCATCAGCAGGGGCGCGTAGGGCACGCCCACCAGCCCGGCCAGGGCGATGACGACGATCCCCTGGAACCCGGCGACGGTCGCCCCGCCCAGGCACTTGCCGATCACGACCGAGCTCCGGTGCACCGGGGCGACGAGCATCTCGCGCAGGAAGCCGAACTCCCGGTCCCACACGATCGAGGCGGCGGCGAACAGGGCGGTGAAGAGCACGGCCATGGCCAGGATGCCCGGGTACAAGAAGGTGCGGAGCGACAGCCCGCCCGAGAAGCCCGACGTCAGCTGCGACAGCCCGGTACCCAGCACGAACAGGAACAGCAGCGGCTGCACGAGCGAGGTGACGATCCGCAGCCGGTCGCTGAAGAAGCGGACGACCTCGCGCTCCCAGACGATCTTGACAGCCCGCAGCTCGCTGCCGCGGGTGCGGTGCGCCACCCGCACCTCGGCCAGGGCCGGGCTGGTCGGAGCTGCGGTCGTGCCGGCCACGGTCCTCACCTCCGGGCCGTGAAGCGGGCCATGACCTCGCGGCCCCGCTCGCCCGCCGACACCTCGGCGTCGCGGATCGTCGTGCCGGTGTACGACATGAAGACGTCGTCGAGGGTGGGCCGGGCCACGCTCACCGAGCGGATGGCGACCGGCAGCTCGGCGAAGAGGCGGGGCACGAACCGCTCCCCGGACTCGACGGCGAAGGTGACCATGCCCTCGGCAAGCACCGCCTCGAGGCCGAAGCGCTCGCCGAGGGCGCCGATGGCCCGAGCGTCGTCGTCGGTACGGATCTGGACCCGGTCCTTGCCGACGGAGGCCTTCAGCGCCTCGGGCGTGTCGAGGGCGATGACCCGGCCGTGGTCGATGATGGCGATCCGGTCGCAGTACTCGGCTTCGTCCATGTAATGGGTGGTCATGAAGATCGTGATGTCCTCGCGTCGCTTGAGCTCGCCGATGTAGGACCAGATGAGCGCCCGCGTCTGGGGGTCGAGCCCGACGGTCGGCTCGTCGAGGAAGAGGACCCGGGGCGAGTGCAGCAGCCCTCGGGCGATCTCCAGCCGCCGCTTCATCCCGCCCGAGAAGGTGGCGACCTTGCTCTTTCGCCGGTCCCACAGCCCGACCATCTCGAGCACCTGGCGCATGCGCTCCTCGAGGCCGGCGCGGGGGACGCCGTAGAGCTCGGCGTGCAGCCGCAGGTTGCGCCAGGCGCTCAGGTAGCCGTCCAGGGTCGGGTCCTGGAAGACCAGCCCGATGTGGCGGCGCACCTCGTCGCGCTGGCGCACCACGTCGAAGCCGGCGACCGACGCCTGTCCGCCCGACGGGGTGACCAGGGTGCACAGCATGCCGATGGTCGTCGACTTGCCCGCCCCATTGGGCCCGAGGAACCCGAAGGTCTCTCCCGGTTCGACCTGCAGGTCGATGCCACGCACCGCCTGCACCTCTCCGTACGTCTTCACCAGTCCGGTGACCGAAACGGCCGCCTGCACTGTCGACATCGGTGTCGCGCCCTTTCGTGCCCGGCCCGCTCCAGAGCGGCCGACTGCCCAGCATAGGGCCGGTGCTTCGCTGGCTCGCGTGCGTCGCCCGGCGCCACCGGGCGACGCGACGGGGCGCCGCGGCCCCGGCGGTCGCTCAGCGGAGGTCGACGACGCCGTCGCGGAGGCGCCCGAGGCGCCCGCAGCACTCCTCGACGGCGAGGAGCTCGAGCTGGTCGGGGTCGGTGACCGATGCCCACGAACGCCGGCCATCGGGGGTGAGGCACGCCACCACGGCGCGCGCCGGCGCCCCGTCCGGGCCGTAGGGGATCGAGTAGGTCTCGACCGTCACCTCGCCGGAGGCGTCGGCGTCGGAGGCTCGTTGGGCGAGCGCGGAGACGGACGTCTGCGGGTCCGCCCACCGGAAGCCGGCCGCCTCTTCGACTCGGGCTCCCGCATCCGTCGCTCCGGCGGTGCGGGGAAGCGACGGTGCCGACCGGTAGAGCCCGAGGCTGTGGGCGCTGAGCGCGAAGCCCACCGACGTGACGAGCCCCCAGGCGCCCGGGTCGCGGCGCAGGCACCGGACGAGGGTGGCCACGGCGTGGGCGCCGTACCCGTCGCCCGGCGAGCCGGCGAACGTCGGGCCACCCGTCACCGTCGGGGGCCTGGCCGGGTCGTCAGGGTCCACGCCCAGCTCGGTGGCGGAGACCTCGAGCGCGGCGGGCGAGCTCGCGTCGAGGTCCAGGTGGGCGACGTCGTCGACGCCGATCCCGGCGGCGCCGAGGGCGGCTGCGCCGCTCAGGCGCACCGCCGGCGATGCGCTGAAGTCGGCCCGGTGGGAGAGGAACCAGTGGTCGGTGGCGTCGGCGCCCGCCACCACGAAGACCCACCGCTCCTCGGGCACGCCGGCGGCCCGTGCCGCCTCGGCCGAGCACACCACGAGGGCGGCCGCCTGGTCGACCTCCTCGTTCGGGCACAGGAGCCGCGTGTAGGGGTCGGCGACCATCGGGTTCGCCTCGCCCACCGAGGCGATCTCCTCGGCCGTGGGGCCCCGCCGGTCCCACGCGGCCGGGTTGGCCGCGGCCACGGCAGCGTGCACCGCCCAGCGGCGGGCGATCCGCTCCCGGTGCTCGTCGGGCGGCCGGCCGGCGAGCGCCCGGAGGGCGTGCTCGTAGAGAGCGGCGGCCACCGTCGGCACGTCGAGGCCGTGGCGGTCCTCGGCCTCGGTGGTGAAGCGGCGCTCGGGGTCGCTGCGGACGGCGAGCGGCAACGCGGGGTCCTGGACGCCCCACGGCAGGACGGGGCGATCGGGGTGGCGCCGGGCGGCTGCAACCGTCTGCCCGCGCTCGCCCGCCACGACGAGGGCCACGTCGAGCTCGCCCCGAGCGACGGCCAGGGCGGCCCGGTTGACCTGGCGCTGGGGCTGGTGCCCGCCGGCCGCAGTGACGAGGCGCAACGCGGGGTCGACCCCGAGCAGGTCGGCGAGGGCGGTGCCGGCGTCCCGGTAGTGCCACGTGCGGGGGTCGACGACGACGAGCGCCTGCGCCCGCCGAACCAGCGACGGTCCGCGGCCACCAGCGTCCTCGCCCGCCGCCGTCACTGCCCGTGCCATGAGCGACACGGGCTCGTCTCGCTCCGCGAGGTCGGCCGCGCCGTCTCCGTCGGGGCGGTCCGTGACCTGCCCGACGCCGACCACCACCGGCGCACGCGGGTCGATCGACATGACTCGACGAAGCGTACCCGGGCGGCCGTCCCGGCTGCTCGGGGCGCTACGCTCGGAGGATGCGCATCGCCGTGGGCTCGGACCACGCTGGCTACGAGCTGAAGAGGCAGGTCGCCCGGCAACTGGTCGACGCCGGCCACGAAGTTGTCGACCTCGGCACCGGCTCGGCGGAGGTGCCGGTTGACTACCCGGAGTACGGGCGCGCCGTAGCCGAGTGCGTGGTCACCGGCGGCGCGGACTGCGGCGTGTGCGTCTGCGGGACCGGCATCGGCATCTCGATCGCCGCCAACAAGGTCGCCGGCGCCCGGGCCGCCCTTGCCTACGACGTCACGACGGCGTCGCTGGCCCGGCGGCACAACGACGCGAACGTCCTCTGCCTGGGCGGGCGGACCATCGGCGCAGCCCAGGCCGCCGACGTGGTGACGACGTTCCTCCACACGGCGTTCGAGGGAGGAGATC
>JAJZJT010000082.1 GCA_021809995.1 Actinomycetes bacterium | reverse complement strand
CTCGGCGGCGGGGGCCGCCGGCGCCGAGGGCCCGGGCACGGGCGGCGAGGAGGCCCGGCCGGGCGACACCATCGAACAGCCGGCCAAGCTGCTCCGCATCGGGTCGATGGTGAAGCAGCTGCTCGACGAGGTGCGCCAGGCGCCGCTCGACGAGGCCAGCCGGGGACGTCTCCGCGAGATCTACGAGCAGTCCATCCGCGAGCTGGCCGACGGGCTCTCCGACGACCTCGCCGCCGAGCTCGACCGGGTCTCGATCCCCTTCGACAACCCGACGCCGTCCGAAGCCGAGCTCCGTATCGCCCAGGCGCAGCTGGTCGGGTGGCTCGAAGGCCTGTTCCACGGCATCCAGGCGACGCTCGTCGCCCAGCAGTTCGCCGCTCGGGCACAACTCGACGAGATGCGCCAGCGAGCCCTGCCAGCCGGCGTCGACCAGGCGCCCGGGCGGCCCGGCACCTACCTGTGAACGCCGCCGGGCGAGCACGCAGGCACCAGGTGCTCGGCCGCGCTATGGTCCGAACCACAGCGGTGTGATTCGCGTGCAGCGGCGCCGGTGACCGGCGTCCACGACCCTGGTGGCCCTCGGAGCCCTGGTGGCCCTGGTGGCCCTCGGAGCCCGTGCCGTGGGGCTCCCGCCCCGGTCGGTCGTGCCGGGCTGCCCGGCCCGGCAGCCAGCGCGCGGGCGCCCCGCTCCGACGCCCAGCGCGTCGCCCGGACCGAGACGAGGAGGGAACCAGGACCGTGACCGCACCGTCGTTCACCCACCTGCACACCCACACCGAGTTCTCGATGCTCGACGGCGCAGCCCGGGTCAAGGACCTCGTCCGAGCGGCCGCCGCCGACGGCCAGCCCGCCCTCGGCATCACCGACCACGGCAACATGTACGGCGTCCTCGACTTCTACGCGGCATGCCGGGCCGAGGGCGTGAACCCCGTCATCGGCACCGAGGCCTACATGGCGGCCGAGTCGCGTCACGAGCGCCCGGTCCGGCGAGGCAAGATCGACGACACCGGAGGGAACGCCGACGGCGGCGAGAAGCTCTACTACCACCTCACGCTCCTCGCCGAGACGACCGACGGGTACCGGAACCTCCTCAAGCTGTCGTCCGCCGCCTACCTCGAGGGCTACTACTACAAGCCCCGGCTCGACTGGGAGCTCCTCGAACAGCACCACGAGGGCCTGATCGCCACCACCGGGTGCCTCGGCGGCGTCGTCCTCCAAGCCCTCCTCGCCGGCGACGAGGCCAAGGCACAGGCGCTCGCCGGTCGGCTCCAGGACATCTTCGGGCGGGACAGTCTCTTCGTCGAGCTGCAAGACCACGGTCTGACCGAGCAGCGGCGGACCAACCCCCAGCTGGTCGCCATCGCCCGACGGATCGGCGCGCCCCTGCTCGCCACCAACGACAGCCACTACACGCGCCGCGAGGACCACGTCGCCCACGACGCCCTCCTGTGCGTCCAGACCGGCGCCACCATCGACGACCCCAAGCGGTTCAAGTTCGAGGGCGAGGAGCACTTCCTCAAGTCCGCCGCCGAGATGCGGGGCCTCTTCGCCGAGCTCCCCGAGGCCTGCGACAACACGCTGCTCATCGCCGAGCGGGCCCACGTCGAGATCGACTTCGGCCGGCCGAGCCTGCCCAAGTTCCCCGTGCCCGAGGAGTTCACCGGCGACACGTATGAGGAGCGGGCCGGCCGCTACCTGCGCCACCTCAGCATCGAAGGGGCCAAGGAGCGCTACGGGCACCCCCTGCCGCCCGCCGTCGTCGAACGCCTCGACTACGAGCTCGGCGTCATCGCCACCATGGGCTTCTCGGCGTACTTCCTCGTCGTATGGGACCTCATCCGCTTCGCCCGCTCACGGGGGATCCGGGTCGGGCCGGGCAGAGGATCGGCCGCCGGGTGCTGCGTCGCTTACTGCCTGCGCATCGTCGACCTCGACCCGATCCGCTACGACCTGCTCTTCGAGCGCTTCTTGAACCCGGGCCGGATCCAGATGCCCGACATCGACATGGACTTCGACGAGCGCTACCGCGCCGACATGATCCGCTACGCCGCCGAGCGCTACGGCTCGGACCACGTCGCCCAGATCGTCACGTTCTCGACCATCAAGGCCCGCGCCGCGGTGCGCGACGCGGCCAGGGTCCTCGGCTATCCCTACGCAGTGGGCGACCGCATCGCCAAGGCCATGCCCCCGCTCATCATGGGACGAGACACCCCGCTCGCCGCCTGCCTCGAGCGGACCGAGGGGCACGAGGACGGCTTCGCTGCAGCGGGTGAGCTCCGCACCATGTACGAGAGCGACCCCGAGGCGCGCAAGGTCATCGACGTCGCAAAGGGGCTCGAGGGACTGCGGCGCCAGGACGGCATCCACGCCGCGGCCGTGGTCATCACCGACGAGCCGCTCACCGAGTACCTCCCCGTCCAGCGCAAGCCCGACGGGTCCAACCCCGACGAGGCCCCCGTCGTCACGCAGTACGAGATGCACGGAGTCGAAGACCTCGGCCTGCTCAAGATGGACTTCCTCGGCCTGCGCAACCTGTCGGTCATCGAACGAGCCCTCGACCTCGTCCAGCGCTCGACCGGCGAGCGCCCCGACATCGACCACGTCCCCCTCGACGACGAGGCCACCTTCGCCATGCTGCGCCGGGGCGACACGATGGGGGTCTTCCAGCTCGAGGGCGGGCCCATGCGCTCGCTCATGCGCTCGCTCGCCCCGACCACCTTCGACGACGTGGCTGCCCTCGTTGCCCTCTACCGGCCGGGGCCGATGGCGGCCAACATGCACAAGGACTACGCGGACCGCAAGAACGGCCGCCAAGCGGTCACGTACCTCCACCCGGACTTGGAGGAGATCCTGGCCGACACCTATGGGCTCATGATCTACCAGGAGTCCGTCATGCGGGTCGCCCAGAAGTTCGCCGGGTACTCGCTCGCCGAAGCCGACAACCTGCGCAAGGCCTGCGGGAAGAAGATCCGCGCGCTCATCCAGGCCGAACGCGAGAAGTTCGTCGCGGGATGCGAGGCCCAGGGCTACGGCGAGGCGATCGGCACGGCCCTCTTCGACATCATCGAGCCCTTCGCCGACTACGCCTTCAACAAGTCGCACTCCTACGGCTACGGCTTCATCGCCTACCAGACGGCGTGGCTGAAGGCCCACTACCCCGTCGAGTACTTCGCCGCCCTGCTCACCTCGGTGAAGGACAACAAGGACAAGACGGCCGTGTACCTGGCCGAGTGCCGGTCTCTCGGCATCCGGGTGCTCGTCCCCGACGTCAACCGGTCCCAGGCCGAGTTCGCGGCCGAGGTCCCAGCGGGCGATGCTCCCGCCGGCGTGAGCCGGGGCCTGGCGACCGGCCTCGGGGCCATCACCTTCGGTCTGGCCGCCGTCCGCAACGTCGGCGAGGGACTGGTGGCCCAGATCGTCGCCGAGCGCGACACCAACGGGCCCTTCGTCGACTTCTACGACTTCTGCCAGCGGGTCGACCCCCAGGTGCTCAACAAGCGGACGGTGGAGTCGCTCGTGAAGGCGGGTGCCTTCGACTCGCTCGGGCACCCTCGCAAGGGTCTCTGCCTCGCCTTCGAGGAGATCGTCGACCGGACCCTCGAGCGCCGCCGGGAGCACGACGCCGGAGTGGTCTCCCTCTTCGCCTCGCTCGAGGAGCCGGTCCCCGGCCAGACGGCGGGGTTCGACGACACCCGGGTGCCCGTCCCCGACGTCGAGTTCGACAAGTCCCAGCGCCTGGCCTTCGAGAAGGAGATGCTCGGGCTCTACGTGAGCGACCATCCCCTCCTCGGTCTCGAAGCCGCCCTCGGCCGGCTCACCGACTGCAGCCTCGCCGAGGTGCGCGACGGCGGCGACCAGTTCGCCGTGTCCCAGGGCGGCGACGGCCAGATCCTGTCGGTCGGTGGGGTGGTCACCGAGCTCAGCCGGCGCTACACGAAAAAGGGCGACCTCATGGCCACGTTCGTCCTCGAGGACCTCCAGGCCTCCGTCGAGGTCTTCGTGTTCCCGAAGACGATGGCCGAGTACGGCGCCCTCCTCGAGGACGACGCCGTGGTCGTGGTGAAAGGCCGGGTCGACCTGCGCGACGAGCGCGTCAAGCTCGCCTGCATGGAGGTCCAGCGCCCCGAGCTCGCCACCGACGGCGTCTCCGAGCTGCGGATCTCGCTCCCCGTCCGTTCCCTCACCGACACGACCGTGACGCGCCTGCGGGACCTGCTCACCGACCATCCGGGCGACTCGCCGGTGCTCGTCCACGTCGGGGCCAAGCTGCTGCGGCTGCCCCCCGAGTACAACGTCGACCCCCGCCGTGGGCTGGTCGGCGAGCTGCGCGTCCTGCTCGGTCCCGACGCCGTCTCGGCCTAGCTCCAGCCGGTGGAGGCGACAGGGGCCTCCCGATCCCGTAAAATTGGGTGCCGGCTTCGTTCCGTGAGCGTCCGACCACCGTCTCGGACGGTGCGAGGGGGGCGGCGCGTGCGCGGAGCCGACGGCTCAGTCTGCAGCGCAATCGAGGAGTACGGAACGACTTATGTCCATCCAGGTGGAGACCAAGGACTGCACGTCGATCAGTGACGCCGAGCTGGCCGAGATGGCCGACCTGTGCGCCGACCGCGAGCCCCGCTTCGACATCGGCTTCCTGTCGAAGCAGCGGGAGGAGTGGGTCCTCGTGACCCGCGCCCACGAGGGGGCGAAGCTGCGTGGCTACTCCTTCTCCACCCTCGAACGGATCGGCGGCACGCCGTCGCTCCTCATCGGGCTGGGCACCGTCGACCGCACGGCGCGCGCGGAGACGGTGCTGCGCGCCCTGATGGCCGACCAGCTCCGCCGGGCCCTGCTCGCCTTCCCCGACGAAGATGTCCTCGTCGGAACGCGCCTGCTCGCGGCCGAAGGGTTCCGGGCCTTCGCCGGGCTCACCGACGTGGTCCCGGGCCCGGACCACAAGGCCACCGGCGAGGAGCGGGCGTGGGGCCGGCGCCTGGCCAAGCGTTTCGGGGCGGACGGCCGCATCGACGACCGGAGCTTCGTCCTCGCTGGCGACGGGTGCGACTGCGGCGGGTTCGACTTCGCCGGCCCCAAGGTGACGGCACCCGAGGGGGTCGAGGCCCTCTTCGCCTCCCTGGACGTGACGGCCGGTGACCGCCTGGTCGCCTTCGGCTGGGCGATGGCCGAGGACCTCGCAGCCGGTCGCCTCGGGCACTGAGCGGCTGCTGAGGCCGCTGCGGCCACCCCCCGGCGCTCGACTGCCGTTGCGGTGACCTGCGGCCGGGCGCGCGCCAGGCGGCCGTCGCCAGGGCACCCCGCTGCGGGGCGCCGGCCGCGCTCCCAGTCAGTAGCATGGCCTCGTGAAGGTCTCGACGCGGGGTGACTACGCCAGCCGTGCGCTGCTGTCGCTCGCCCTGCACGGGGACGAGGACGGTCCCACGGCAGTCCGTGACATCGCCGAGCGGACCGGGCTCCCCCAGCCCTACCTCGAGCAGATCCTGCTGGCCCTGAAGGGCGCCGGCCTCGTCCGCTCCAAGCGGGGGGTCGGTGGCGGCTACGTCCTCGCCCGCCCACCGGAGGAGATCACGCTGTCGCAGATCGTGAGCGCGGTCGACGGCCCGATCGTGGCCGGCGACTTCGGCCCCCCTCACGAGAACGGCGCCTGCGACCACGAGGGGCAGTGCGTCCTGCTCGCCGTGTGGGCCGACGTCGGCGAGCACATGCGCCGGCACCTCGACTCGTTCACCTTGGCCGACATGGTCGCCCGGGCACAGGGGCGCACCCCCGACCCGGCCGGCAGCGGCCGCGCCGGGACCCGCTGAGCCGGTCCGGCCGACTGGCTGCCCCCGTGCGGACCGTCGCGCTCGCCGTCGGCGTCGCGGTCCTCGTCGCCAACACTGCCGGTGTCGTGCGCGTCCTGATCGTGCCCCGTCCCGCCGGCAGTACCGCCACCGCCCCGATGCGCGTCGTGCGCGCCGTGTTCGGCCAGCTCGCCCGGCTTCCGAAGCACTACGAGACCAAGGACCGCCTGTTGGCCCTCAGCGAGCCCGTGGCCCTGGTCACCCTGCTCGCCACCTGGCTGGTCATCGCCACGGGCGGCTTCACGCTGCTCGACTGGGGGCTCGGCAGGGCGAACGCCGCCGGCGCCTTCGCCGAGGCCGGCTCGGCCGTCTTCACCCTCGGGGCCGCCACGAGAGGCAGCACGCACCACGTCGCCGACTTCGCTGCCGCCGCCTCCGGCATGGCGCTCGTGGCGCTCCAGATCGCCTACCTCCCGTCGATCTACGGCGCCTACAACCGCCGCGAGACGCTGGTGACCCTCCTCGAGAGCCGGGCGGGGACGCCGGCGTGGGGACCGGAGCTGCTCGTCCGCCACCAGCTCGTCGCCTCGGTCGCCAACCTCCCCAGCCTCTTCGCCGAGTGGGAGCGGTGGGCGGCCGACGTGGCCGAGAGCCACGCGAGCTACCCGTCCCTGCTCTACCTGCGGTCGCCCCGGGCTCGGAACTCGTGGGTGGTCAGCCTCGTGGCCGTCCTCGACGCCGCCGCTCTCGCCCTCGCCGTCGACCCGGACGGCGCTCCCATCGAGGCCCGCATGTGCGTGCGGATGGGCTTCACCTGCCTGCGCGACCTGGCCCGGGTCCTCGCCATCCCCTTCGACCCCGACCCGCTCCCCTCCGACCCGATCGCCCTTCCCCGGGTCGAGTTCGACGACGCCCTGGCCAGGCTGGCCGCTGCCGGCTACCCGCGCAGCCGCGAGCCCGACGAGGCGTGGCTCCACTTCCGGGGCTGGCGGGTCAACTACGAAGCGGTCGCGTACGCCGTCGCCGACCGCTTGAACGCCCCGCCGGCCCGCTGGACGGGCCCGCGTCGGCTCTTCGCCCCCGAGTCCCTCACCCCGATGCGGCCCGAGGACCGCAGGCCGGCCGGCACGTCGGCCCGGCAGCACGCCACGCCGCCGCCTCCGGCCGACGTCCGCGGCGAGCCGGCCGACGTCCGCGGCGAGCCGGCCGACGGCGTCAGGTGAGGTTCCACGCTTCCACCACGGGGTGCTCTCGCTCCCAGCCCAGTACGGACAGCGACGCCGGGTCGAGGGCGAGCGACTTTCCCCAGACGGGGTCGAGCCCGACCCAGCAGGCTGCCAGCACCCGAAAGAGGTGGGCGTGGCCGACGCAGACGACGTCGCCGTCGACCTGGCGGACGCGGACGATCACCCGCTCGGCGCGTGCTGCCACCTGGGCGAGGGTCTCGCCGCCGGGGACGCCGTCTGCGAAGAGCTCCCACCCGGGTCGCTCGGTCCGGATCTCGGCCGTCGTCCGCCCCTCGTAGGCGCCGTAGTCCCACTCCGCCAGGTCGGGCTCGACCTCGGCCGCAGCGCCGAGGCCGGCCAGCTCCGCCGTGTCGCGCGCTCGCACGAGCGGGCTGGTGAGGACGGCGGCCACTGACGACACGTCGATGCGACCCTTGACGGCGAGAGCCTGGTCGCGGCCGGCATCCGTGAGGGGGACGTCCGTGCGGCCGGTATGCCGACGGCTCCGGCTCCAGGCGGTCTCGCCGTGACGGAGGAGAAGGCAGCGGTGGCGGGGCTCGGTCATCCCGACACTGGAGCACTCCGAACAGCTGCCAAGCAAGCTCGTCCGCGGGCGGGGACCCCGTCGAGAAGGGACCTTCGGCCCGGGCAGTCCCGTCCGGGAAAGTCAACAATGGCTTTCGGAATGTTCTCGGCTCGACCGAGGTTGAACGCAGGTGCCTCCACCGGGCGTTCGGCCACCGGTACGGGAGAGGACGGTCCGTTGGCTGCGTCGAGCATGGGTGGACGGCGAAGACGGCGGGAGGCGGGACAGACCATGCAGGACGACGAGCGAGATGCAAGAGAGGTGCACCGAGCGATGACCACGGGAACGGCGACCACGAGCACGCGGCGGCCCGACCGAGGGGCGCGCCGGACCGGCACGGCAGCCGAGGGGCGAGCGCGGGTCCTCGGCGCACGGAGCCGCAGCAGCGAGGCCGACAGCCTGGGACTGTTCCTACGGGACCTCGACCACCACCCCCTCCCCGACCACGAAGCCCAGACGGCGCTCGCCAAGCGGGTCGCCGCCGGTGACGACGAAGCCCGGCGCGAGATGGTGGCGGCCAACCTGCGACTGGTCGTCCACTGGGCGCGCCGCTACCAGGACCGCGGGGTCGACCTGCCCGACCTCATCCAGGAGGGCACCTTCGGCCTGATGCGTGCCGTGGACAAGTTCAACTGGGAACGCGGCTTCCGGTTCTCGACGTACGCCACCTGGTGGATCCGCCAGGCGCTCCAGCGCGCCGTGCAGCAGCACGGCCGGACGATCCGTCTGCCCATGGAGGTCGCCGAGCGCAACCAGCAGGTCGAGGCGGCCACGTGGGAGCTGGCCCACCAGCTCCAGCGGGCTCCGGAGGACGCCGAGCTCGACGCGGCCACCAACACCACGGCGGCCGTCCGTGACGACCTGGCCCGTGCCGCACGGGTGGTCGCGAGCCTCGACCAGCCGGCGACGAGCGACTCGTCGGCGACCCTCGGCGACCTCGTCTCGACCGACACCAGCGCGTTCGAAGAGGACGTGGCCTCCGAGCTCACCCTCGAGACGGTCCGACGCGAGGTCGACCGCCTGAGCGACCTCCAGCGCGAGGTCATCCGCCACCGGTTCGGCTTCGGTGGAGCGGACCCGGCGTCCCTCCAGACGACGGCCGAGCGGATGGGGATCGGCGTTCGCAAGGTCCGCCAGGCCGAGGCCGAGGCACTGGCCATCCTGGCCGCGAGCGACGCGCTCGAGGCCGCCCACGCCGCCGCCTGACCGGCCACTGTCTGCCCTGACCGGCCACTGTCTGCCCTGACCGGCCACTGCCGGGCGGGCGCAGCGCAGGCGCGCCGCGCCCGCGCTGCTCACACTGCCGAGCCGTCTCCGGGCCGGGGCGCCCCGCCAAGGTCGACGACCGCACTCAGTCCCCCGGAAGAGTCGGCCGCGCCGTGAAGGCGCAGCTCGTCGACGAGATCGGCAGGGAGCGGCGCCTCGAAGCTCGCCAGGTGCCCGGAGGTGGGCTGGGCGAAGGCCAGCCGCCCGGCGTGGAGGAACGGGCGCCCGAGGGACGACACCCCGCGGCGCCCACTGCCGCGGTACGCCTCGTCGCCGATGACGGGGTGACCGATGGCGGCGAGGTGGACTCTCACCTGGTGCGTCCGCCCCGTCTCGAGCTCGGCCTCCAGCAGCGTCACCGCGTCGCCACCCGTGCCCAGCCGCTGGAGGACTCGATAGCGGGTGCGGGCGGGCCGACCGCGATCGGAGACGGCCATGCGCGTCGGCGTGCGAGCCGAGCGGCCGATCGGCGCGTCGACGACGCCGGCCGACGCCTCGACGTGGCCGTGGACCAGGGTCAGGTAGCGCCGCGACACCGTGCGCTCGGCGAGCTGGGCGACCAGCGAGCGGTAGGCGACCGGTGTCCGGGCCACGACGAGGAGCCCCGACGTCCCCCGGTCGAGGCGGTGGACGATCCCCGGTCGAACCGGGTCCGTTCCCGTCGCCGCAGCGAGGTCGGCGAGCTCGGGGAACCGAGCGAGCAGGCCGTGGACGAGCGTGCCACGGACGTGCCCGGCACCCGGGTGGACGACGAGGCCCGCAGGCTTGTCCACGACCACGACGTCGGCATCCACGTGGACGACGGGCACGACGACACCCGGGTCCGGTTCGAGCTCGGCGGGCCGATCGGGCTCGGCGGGCAGCGTCAACCGGTCCCCGGCCCGCAGGCGTTGGCTCCGCGTGCGGACCGCAGTACCGTTGACCAGCACCGAACCGGCGTCCACCGCCCGCTCGACAACCGAGCGGGCCAGGTCGGCGAGGAGGGCGACTGCCCGGTCGACCCGGACGCCGTCGAGGGCGTCGGGCACGACCACCGTGCTCGGCCGGCC
Organism: Actinomycetes bacterium; assembly: GCA_021809995.1. Classification (GTDB taxonomy): domain Bacteria; phylum Actinomycetota; class Acidimicrobiia; order Acidimicrobiales; family RAAP-2; genus JAJZJT01. The sequence continues at coordinate 1,227 of JAJZJT010000082.1, read as the reverse complement.
ACTGCCGCCGTCGAGGCCGCCGTCGCCGCGCTCGGTCCCCTCGCCGTCGGAGGCGCTCACGCCTCGGCCCCGTGGCGCAACAGTGTCCAGCCCAGCAGCACGCAGCCGACCACGATGCACGAGTCGGCCAGGTTGAACGTGGGCCAGACGTGCAGGGCCACGAAGTCGACCACCGCTCCGTTGTCGCCGCGGGCCAACCGGTCGACCAGGTTGCCGGCCGCGCCACCGACGATCAGGCCGACCTCGACGGCCCGCGCCGGGCGGCGTGAACGCGCTGCGAAGGCGAGCAGGGCCGCACCGACGACGAGCGCGACGACGGCGAGGAGCACCCGCTGCCCCTGGAGCAGGCTGAACGCCGAGCCCGTGTTGCGCGACAGCTCGAAGTCGAGCGGTCCGATGACATGGACCGGCCCACGGGAGAGGCGGTCGAGCGCCCACTGCTTCGTCGCCTGGTCGGCCGCGACGACGACCGCGGCGACGGCGACGGCAATGACAAGCCGGGAACGGCGCCGCCCCGTCGTGGCGGCCTTCGCCAAGTCCTCGACGGGTACCTCGGTCGGCCGGCCCTGCTCGGTGGTCGGGTCCTCGAGCGGTCCGTTCAGCGCCGTGACAGGCCCCCGGCCTTGCAGGCGACGCACAGGCGGGCGAAGGGGAGGGCGCGCAGGCGCGCCTTGGGGATCGCCTGGTGGCAGCGCTCGCACGCGCCGTAGGTGCGCCGGTCGATCTTCGTCAGCGCCGCGTCGATCTCCTCGACGGCCGCAAGCGCCTGCGCCGACAGCGCCAGGTCGCGCTCGCGGTCGACGGTGACCGTGCCGCCTTCGCCCGACTCCTCGTCGAACTGCACATCACCAGGCTCGCGCTCCTGGGCGAGGGCGTCTGCTTCGGCCCGCAGGTCGTGCGCCTGTCCGAGGTAGACGGAGCGCTCGTCCTCGAGCAGGGCTCGCTGCTCCTCGAGGAACTTCGGCTCGTCCGCGTAGGGTCCCCGCTCCCGTGGTGGAGCGGAGGGCTTGGCGGGGGGCTTGGTGGCCGGGGCCTTGGCGGCGCTCTTCGCCGGGGCCTTGGCGGCGCTCTTCGCCACCGCCGTCGCCGGGGTCTTGGGCCCCGCCGGCGTCGCCGGGGCCTTGGCGGCGCTCTTCGCCGGGGCCTTGGCGGCGCTCTTCGCCGGGGCCTTGGCGGCAGCCGGCTTCGCCGTCGTCCGCTTGGCGGACGCCGCCGCCACCTTCGACG
>JAJZJT010000081.1 GCA_021809995.1 Actinomycetes bacterium | reverse complement strand
CGGGTTGCTCGAGCTTGCGCCCTTACCTGTCGCCGGCGCGCCGTCGGGCGCGTCGGCACCCGGTCCGACGCCCCAGGTGACGGTGGCCGAGGCCGGTGCCCGGCTGGCCGCGGCGGGCACGATCCTTGCCGGCTCCGACGCCGCCTACGCCGCCCTCGTCGCGTCCGCTCGCACCGGGCGCGCACCCGTCCGGCTTCCCGCCTCCCGCTGGGCACGCGGTGAGCTGACCCCGACCGCGCTCGGCGGACTGGCCGGGGTGCTCGCCACCGCCAAGGCGTACGCGCCGGTCCCGTCGGTGATCGTCTCGGCCGTCGGCATCGCTCCTCCCGCCGTCGTGCCCCCGGGGTCGGGCGGCCTGTCGCCGCCCCCCGCCGGGCAGACCGGTGTGGGCGGGACGTTCGGCGAAGGGTGCGCGTCGCCCGTCTCGGCGGTGCCGAGCAGCTCGCCGACGGTCCTGCCGCCCACCGGCACGGTGCAGGCCACCGTCACGGTGACCAACTGTGGGGCGGTCGTCGAGGGGACGGCCACCGTCACCGCGACGCTCGCCCTGGCCGACCTCCCGGGCACGACGCCTCCGAGCAGCGCCCGCGCCGGCGGCTCGGTGAAGGCGACGGTCGAGGTCCCCGTCGACGGGTCGGTCGCGTTGACCCTCGCGCCGCTCGCCGTCGCCGGCGGGCACCGTTACACGCTGGTGGTGTCGGTGGCACCGCCCGTCCCCCAGCCCAGCGCAGCCGGGACGTCGCAGGAGTTCTTGGTCGAGGTGACGCAGTGAGCGCGTCTACGTTCGGCGGGACGGGCAGGTCGTGCCGTGGAGCCGGCCACCCCGGCACCGCACGCAGGAGCGGTGGCCGGGCCACCGACGGGAGCATCTAGGATCGCTCTCGATGGCGGCAGAACGGTAGGACGTCCGAACAGAGAAGGGGTCGAGTCCAGTGGCCGACAGCATCACGATCACCGACAACCGAACGGGCGCCTCGCTCGAGATCCCGTTCGAGAACGGCGGCATCTCCGCCGCCCAGTGGTCAAAGCTCCTCCCCGGCGTGTGGTTCTACGACCCTGGGTTCGTCTCGACGGCGGCCTGTGAGAGCTCGATCACCTACCTCGACGGCGAGGCCGGCATCCTCCGCTACCGCGGGTACCCCATCGAGCAGCTGGCCGAGCACTCGACCTACCTCGAGGTCGCCTACCTGCTCCTGAACGGCGAGCTTCCCACCGAGGCCGAGTTCGACGCCTGGCGCCACGAGGTCACCCACCACACCTTCATCCACGAGAACGTACGCAAGCGGTTCCTCGATGGGTTCCACTACGACGCCCACCCCATGGGGATGCTGGTCTCCGCCGTCGCCGCACTGTCGACCTTCTACCTCGACGCCAAGGACATCTTCAACCCCGAGTCGCGCCAGAAGCAGATCATCCGGCTCATCGCCAAGATGCCGACCCTCGCGGCGGCCGCCCACCGCTTCAGCGTGGGCATGCCCTTCGTCTACCCGGACAACTCCCTCGAGTTCACCTCGAACTTCCTGTCGATGATGTGGAAGACGGCCGAGCCGCGTTTCGACGCCAACCCCGCGCTCGCCCGGGCGCTCGACGTCCTTTTCATCCTGCACGCCGACCACGAGCAGAACTGCTCGACCACCGCCATGCGGACGGTGGGGTCGTCGCACGCCGATCCGTACTCGGCGTGCGCAGCGGCGTGCGCGGCCCTCTACGGCCCCCGGCACGGCGGGGCCAACGAGGCCGTCATCCGCATGCTGACGGAGATCGGGTCGATCGAGAACGTCGAGCCGTTCGTCCAGTCGGTCAAGGACGGCTCCGGTGGCCGCCTGCAGGGGTTCGGACATCGCGTCTACAAGAGCTACGACCCTCGCGCCAAGATCATCAAGCGCACCGCCGACGAGGTCTTCGAGATCACCGGCAAGAACCCCCTGCTCGACATCGCGCTCAAGCTCGAGGAGATCGCCCTCTCCGACGAGTACTTCACCTCGCGCAAGCTCTATCCGAACGTCGACTTCTACTCGGGCCTCATCTACCAGGCGATGGGCTTCCCGCTCGAGATGTTCCCCGTGCTCTTCGCCATCCCGCGCACGTCGGGGTGGCTGGCCCACTGGCAGGAGATGCTCGACCAGGACTCGAAGATCGCCCGGCCGCGCCAGCTCTACATCGGCTCCGAGGTGCGCGACTACGTGGCCATGGACGCCCGCGGCTGACCCGCGGCCAGGGTCCCGCCGGCTGCCTCCTCCACGCCCGGCGCGCGTCGGGCGTGGCCCGCCACGCTCCCCTCAGCCCCGCCCGCTCCGGTGGGCAGGCTCAGGACGGCAGGCGCTTCATCCGCATCAGGCCCTCTTGGGCCATCGAGACGACGAGGGTCCCGTCGCGGGTGAAGAGGAAGCCCCGGGCCAGCCCCCGGGCCCCCGCTGCGTTGGGGCTGTCCATGTCGTAGAGGAGCCACTCGTCGACGCGGAACGCCCGGTGGAACCACATGCAGTGGTCGAGGCTCGCTCCCATGAAGTCGGGGTCGTCCCACCGGACGTCGTGGGGGGCGAGCATGGTGTCGAAGAGCGACATGTCCGACGCGTAGGCGGCGATGCAGGCGTGCAGGAGCCGGTCGTCGGGGAGCTCGCCATCGGCGCGGATCCACAGCCGCTGGAGCGGCTCCTTGCCGCCGCCGTGGACGAAGGGGAGGTCCCCGATGTGGCGCTGCTCGATGGGGTGGGGTCGCTGGAACCAGTCGGCGAGGACGTCACGATAGGGGGCGAGGCGCTCGGCCAGGCTCGGAAGCGACTCGGGGGCTGGGACGTCGGGCATGGCCACCTGGTGCTCGAGCCCCGGCTCGTCGACGTGGAACGACGCCGACAGGTTGAAGATGGCCCGTCCGTGCTGGATGGCGACGACCCGGCGCGTGGTGAAGGACCGGCCGTCGCGGATGCGGTCGACCTCGTAGAGGATGGGGACCGAGGGGTCACCGGGCCGGAGGAAGTACGAGTGGAGGGAGTGGGGGGCGCCCGCGTCGACCGTGCGTCCGGCGGCCATGAGCGCCTGGGCGGCAACCTGGCCGCCGAAGACCCGCTGGCGGTCCTCGTCCGGGCTGACGCCCCGGAAGATGTTGACCTCGATCGCCTCGAGGTCGAGGAGGTTCACCAGCTGGTCGAGCGCGTCACCCATGGTCCCATCCTGCCAGGCAGGCGGCCGCCTCGGTCGCTACGGTGACCGACCATGCCGGAGCGCTCCTTCCCCGACGGCTTCCTGTGGGGCACGGCGACCGCCGCGCACCAGATCGAAGGCGGCAACAGCAACAACGACTGGTGGGAGCTCGAGCACGCGCCCGACACCAACTGTGCCGAGCCGAGCGGCGATGCCTGCGACTCCTACCACCGCTACGACGAGGACGTCGCCCTCGTGGCCGACCTCGGCCTGTCCGCCTACCGGTTCTCGGTGGAGTGGAGCCGGGTCGAGCCGGCCGAGGGCGAGTTCTCGCGGGCTGCCCTCGACCACTACCGGCGGGTCGCCGCCGCGTGCCGTGAGCGAGGCGTCGCGCCGTTCGTCACCCTGCACCACTTCACCCACCCGCGCTGGCTGGCCGCCCAGGGGACGTGGGAGGCACCGGTCGCGCTCGACCGGTTCGCCCGCTACTGCGAGCGGACGGCCGCTCACCTCGGCGACCTGGTCGGCCTGTTCGCCACGTTCAACGAGCCCAACGTGCTGTCCACCATGGGATGGCGCCACGGCGTCTTCCCGCCCCGGGTCCGCGACCGCGACCGGCGGCTCGCCGTCAACGACGTCCTCGTGCGGGCGCATCGCGCCGGGGTGGGCGCCGTGCGGAGCGCCGCGCCGGGCGTCCCGGTCGGCCTCACCCTGTCGATGACCGACTACCAGCTCCAACCGGGCGGGGAGGCCTGGCTCGAGCGGCTGCGGGTGCCGTCCGAGGACGTCTTCCTCGCGGGCACGTCCGGGGACGACTACGTGGGAGTGCAGACCTACACGCGCCGACGGATCGGTCCCGAGGGCGCCCTCCCGCCCGAGGACGGGGTGGCAGTCACCCAGATGGGCTACGAGGTGTGGCCCGACGCGCTCGAGGCCACCATCCGACGCGCCGCCGCCCTGACCGGCCTGCCCGTCCACGTCACCGAGAACGGCATCGGGACCGACGACGACGAGCTGCGCGTCGACTTCGTGCGGCGGGCGCTCGCCGGCGTGGGGCGCTGCCTCGACGACGGCATCGACGTGCGCAGCTACACGTACTGGAGCCTCCTCGACAACTTCGAGTGGGTGCTCGGCTACCGGCCCACCTTCGGGCTCGTCGCCGTCGACCGGACGACGTTCGCCCGGATGCCCAAGCCCAGCGCCGCCTGGTTCGGCGCCGTGGCCAGGGCCAACGCGTTGTGACACCGCGACCAGGGAATTGCGACGTACAGCGTCTAGATGGCCACCGTAAGTTGCAGTGGCAACATGACGATCGGATGACGACTAGCGTCTCGGCGGTGGAAACGATGGTGGAGCGGGCCCTCGCCCTGTGGGAGAAGCGGGACACCCCGCAGGTCAAGAAGGTGGTCCGCTACACGATGGTGTCGGCCATCTCGACCGCCGTGTCGTTCGTCGCCCTGCTGCTGATCTTCGGCGTGCTGCACCTCTTCGCCGAGGTGGGGAGCACGATCGCCGCCAACGTCATCGCCACCGTGCCCTCCTACTACCTCAACCGCAGCTGGGTGTGGGGCAAGAACGGCCGGTCGCACCTGACCAGGGAGATCGTCCCGTTCTGGGTGATGTCGGCGATCGGCGTGGTGGTCTCGATGGGCGGTGCCGCCCTCGCCCGGCGCTTCGGCATCGAGCACCATCTCGGCCACGAGGTAGAGACCGTCGTCGTGCTGGCGGCGAACGTGGCCTCCTTCGGCATCTTCTGGGTGCTCAAGTTCCTCGTCTTCAACCGCCTCTTCCACGTGCAGCCCGTCGAGGCGCTCGCCGAGCCCGTCGAAGCGGCCTGACGACCGGCGGGGGACCACCCGCCGGTGACGGCTTCCCCTGCTGAAGACCGCCTGACGACCGGCCGGGCCTGAGCGCCGCTTGGCGATCGGCCGGAGATCGGCCCGCCGAGCGCCGGTGCCGCAGTGCTCCCGGTGCCGCAGTGCTCCCGGTGCCCAACCGCCCGTCACGCCCCCGTCACCCGATGTTCACCCACCCTTCCCCTCGGCGCGACGGAGTCGTGGCAGCGGGTTCACCTCGGTTCCCTACCGTGCCCGGTGATGACACCAGAGACCCCCGCCCACCCGACCACTCGCGGCGCGACCGGGAGCCGGAGCCGACGGCTCCGCCGCGTCGTCGCCGTCCTCGCCACCGTCGCTGCCGGTGGCGCGCTGGCCGCCTGCGGTAGCTCGGCGTCCGCCTCGTCGGCGAGCTCGACGACGTCGGCCACGCCGGTGCCGCTCGTCGTCTACGCCGCCGAGGGCTACGACCAGGCCGAGGTGACCGCCTTCCAGAAGGCGACCGGCATCCCGACCAAGCTCGTCGACCACTCGACAGGGACGCTCCTCGCCAAGATCTCGGCAGAGCGGAACAACCCCCAGTGGGGCGTCTTCTGGTCCGACGGCGCCGAGGCCTACGCCGCTCTCGACCAGCAGCACATGCTGGTCCGGGGCTTCGAGCCGACCGCAGGCACGCTGAACGCGCTGGGCAAGGAGGTCGTCCCCGTCGACAAGAGCTACGTGCCGACGGGCCTCACCATCGCCGCCGCCGTCATCTACAACTCGAACGTCGTGAAGAACCCGCCGACCAACTGGACGCAGCTCCTCGAGCCGCAGTGGAAGGGCGCGGTGGGCATGAACAACCCCGCCATCTCGGGCCCCACCTATCCCTTCGTGGCCGGCGTCATGGAGCAGCTCGGCGGCGTCAGCCAGGGTGAGCAGTTCTTCACCAAGCTGAAGGCCAACGGCCTCCACGTCTACTCGACGAACAAGGTGACGCTCACCGCCCTGCTGAACGGCACCATCAAGCTGGCGCTCGTCCAGAACTCGGCCGGGATCGGGTTCCAGTTCAAGGCGCCCCAGCTGAAGGTGGCCTACCCCGCCAAGGTGAGCCTGCTCCCGGGCGTCATCGGCATCGACGCCAAGGCACCCAAGCAGGAGATCGCCGAGGCTGAGCGGTTCGCCAACTTCGTCTACAGCCCGAAGGGACAGGCCGTCCAGCTCTCCGGCGACCCCCATGGCGACTCGCTCTTCTTCCCGGTGGTGAAGGGCACGACGCCGCTTCCACAGGTGCCCGACCTCGCCAGCCTGCCCACGCAGAACCCCAATCCGACGGTCTGGGGGCCCCGCGAGGCCAACATCGACCAGTGGTTCACGAACAACATTGTCCAGTAGCGCGGCACTGACGGTCCGCCCGTTCGGTGTCCGGGGGCGGCGGTTCACCGCCGCCGCCAACCGGGTCGCCGAGCGGGCGGGCTGGCCGCTCTTCTGGGTCGTGCTGGTGGTGGTGCTGCTGGTCCCCACCGCCTGCTTCCTCGTCCTGGCCGTCAGCCCCCGGCTGTTCGACCAGGGTGCCTCGTGGTTCACCACCAGCTCGTTCTCACAGGCCCTCTCGGGTGTGGCCGGTCAGGGCATGCTCGACTCGATCGCCGTCGGGGCCGCCGCCGCCGTGGTCGCCACCGCCGTGGCCGCCGCCCTCGCCTGGGTGCTCCAGCGCACCGTGGTGGCGGGGCGGCGGTTCTGGACGGTCGCCGTCTGGGCGGTGCTCCTCATGCCGAGCTACCTCGTCGCCGTCGGCTGGCAGACGGTCCTCGACAAGGGTGGGATCCTCGCCTCGCTGGGCCTCTACTCGGCGACGCTCCGCTCGCTCTTCTTCGGCCCGGTGGGCTACACCTTCGTGCTCGCCCTGAAGGGCGTCCCCTTCGCCTACTTCGCCGTGGCCGCCGCCATGGCCGGCATCGGGCGCAGCTACGAGGAGGCGGCCCGGGTCCACGGGGCCAGCCGGCGCACCCGCATGGCGACGACGGCGTCCCTCCTCCGCCCCGCCCTTTTCGCCGCCATGATCATCGTCTTCGCCGAGTCGATCGCCGACTTCGGGACCGCCGTGGTCATCGCGCCGAACGCCCACTTTCCGGTAGCCACCTACACCCTCTACACAGCGCTCGCCAGCTACCCGGCAGACTTCGGGGTGGCCGCCGTGATCGGGTGGATGCTGGTCGCCTCGGTGGCGGTCGCCCTGCTGGTCCAGCGACGTCTCCTTGCCCGCCGCTCCTACGCCGTCCTCGGTGGCCGGACGCGTCCCGCCACGCCCGTCCGTCTCCCACCGCTCCGACGCCTGCTCGCCTTCGGCGGCGTGTGCGCCTTCTTCGCGGTGGCCCTGGGCGTTCCCGTCCTCGGTGCCGTGGTGTCGTCCCTCCTCGAGCCGTTCCACCACCTCGGCCTCCACAGCCTGACGGTCGGTGCCTACCGGGGCATCCTCTCCAGCCCTGCGCTCGGGGGACCGCTCGACGTGTCGTTCAAGCTGGCTCTCATCAACGCCTTCGCCACCCTCGTGCTGGCGGGTGTGGTGGCGCGACGCCTGGCGGCGGGACGGCTGGACGCCGTAAGCAAGGTGATGGACCTCACCCTGATGGCGGCCGTGGCCCTGCCCGGCCTGGTGCTGGCGGCCGGGTACATCTTCGCCTACAACCTCCCGATCGTCGGGACCCTCGGGATCCACCTCTACGGCACCCTGTGGGTGCTCGGCATGGCCTACCTGGCCGGTGCCCTGCCGTCGACCAGCAGGATCCTCGTCGGGCCGATGACCCAGGTGCAGGGGTCGCTCCTCGCCGCCGCCCGCGTGCACGGGGCGACGACGGCGACGGCGTGGCGCAAGGGCGTCCTGCCGCTGCTCGCCCCGAGCCTGGTATGGGCGTGGTTGCTCACCTTCGCCACCACGTTCCTCGAGCTGCCGGCCTCGGAGCTGCTCGCCCCGCCGGGCGTCAAGCCGGTGTCCGTGGCGATCGTCCAGGTGCTCAACAAGTCGGACCTCTTCCGAGGCACGGCGCTGTCGGTGGTCGCCCTCCTCGTCGACCTGGCGATGATCGTGGTGGTGACGGTCGGCTTCCGGCTGCTCACCCCGAAGGGATGGCGAAAGGTAGGGGCCCGTGTCTTCTGAACGGGTGGGGACGGCAGACGGGTGGCAGGCGGGCCCGCAAGGGGACTTGCGGGCGGGGCTGCGGGCGGGACGCTCGACGGCGTCGACGGGCGGGAGCGACCACGAGAGAGGAGCGACACCGTGACCATGGAGCATGCGCCGGCCGTCGAGCTGCGGAACCTCACCAAGCGGTACGGCAAGGCCGACGCGCTCGCCGGCGTCGACCTCGACCTCGCCCCGGGGTCGTTCACCGTGCTGCTCGGGCCCTCCGGCAGCGGCAAGTCCACCCTGCTGCGGTGCGTGGCCGGCATCGAGCGGGTGAGCGCGGGCACGATCGCCTTCGACGGCCGGACCGTCGCCGGGCCCCGCGCCCACGTGCCCGCCGAGGAGCGCGGGCTCGCCATGGTGTTCCAGGACTATGCCCTGTGGCCTCACCTCTCCGTCGCCGACAACGTGCGTTTCGCCCTCCGGCGGCTCCGGCTGGGCAAGGCGGAGGCCGTCGCCCGGTCGGAAGCCATGCTCGCCCGGGTGGGGCTCGACGGGTTCGGCCCCCGCTACCCGACCGAGCTGTCGGGCGGCGAGCAGCAGCGGGTGGCGCTGGCCCGGGCGCTCGTCGCCGGCCCCGGCCTCCTGCTCTTCGACGAGCCCCTGTCCAACCTCGACGCCGACTTGCGGGAGCGGCTCCGCGTCGAGATCGCCACCCTGACCCGCGAGACAGGGGCGACCGCCCTCTACATCACCCACGACCAGTCCGAGGCGTTCGCCCTCGCCGACCGCATCGGGGTGCTCGACCGGGGACGGCTCGTCCAGGTCGGCACCGCCGAGGACCTCTACCGCGACCCGGCGACACCCTTCGTCGGTCGCTTCACGGGGCTGGCCGGCGAGCTACCCGGGGTCGTGGACCGCGTCGCGGCGGACCGAGGGTGCACGATCCGGGTCGACGACCTGGCCATCGGGGCCCGGCCGGGGACCGGCACGTCGCTCGCCGGGGGCCAGCGGGTCCGGGTCCTCGTGCGCGCCGCGTCGGCCACCATCGACGACGGCGAGCGGCCGACCCCGTTGCCGACGGGGCCGACGGCCGGCACCCCGGCCGGCACCCCGGCCGTGATGCCGGCCACGGTGCGCGACGTCGCCTTCCGGGGCCGGGGGTACGACCACGTGGTCGAGGTGGCCGGCGGGCACCGCTTGTCGGGCATCTTCCATGCCCGCCGGATCGAACGCGGCCAGCGCGTCGCGCTGCGTGTGGACCCCGCCGGGTGCATCGCCTTCCCCGACGGAGCGCCGGCGTCCGCCGGCTCCGCTTCCGTCGCCGGGGCGCTCCACGGTTCGGACACGCCCCACGAGGCCGTCGACGGGCGGCGCGAGGAGCGGCCGCTCGTCGTGGCCCAGCGGGCGTGAGGGCGCCGGGTCCTCCGCCCGCAGCGACCGGGGGCGGCGGTGGGCGCGAGGAGGGGCGGCGAGTGCCCGACGGGGCTGGCTGCGTGCCCTGGCGGCCGCGCTCCGGCGGGGTCGAGGTCGTGCTCGTGCGCCACCGGGCGACGGGACGGTGGGAGCTCCCCAAGGGCAAGCCGGAGGTCGGCGAGGCCCCGTGGTCGACGGCCCGAAGGGAGCTGGCCGAGGAGACCGGCCTGGCGTGCCGGCTGGACGAGGAGCTGGCCCGGGTCGAGCTCCTCGACCGGGGTCGGTGGCGGACCGTCCACTACTTCCTGACCGAGCCCGTCGCCGCCGGTGCCGTGCCGCACCCGCTTCCGGGCACCGAGATCGCCGAGGCCCGCTGGTGCCGGCTGGCAGCCGTCGAGCCCGTCACCTGCCAGCCTTACGATGCCCTGGTGCTCGTCTCCTTCGCCTCGGCGCTCGCCCGGCGCGGCATCCCGTTGCCGGTCCCGCCCGTGCCAGGCGGACCGGGGTGGCGGCTCGTCCACTGGCCCGACGGCGAGGCCGGCTGGCCGGTGGCCGTCTCGACCTCGGGCTCGGTGGTGGCCAGGTCGCGGACGTCGGCCGCCGTCGGTCGGGCGTGGCACGCTGGGGGGACGGACGCATCCGTTCTGCTGCCGGCTCGGGCCGCCGGCCCGGGCGCGGTGCCGGATGGAGGACCGGAGGAGGAGGTGGAGCGATGACGGCGGTGGTGACCGTCCACTCGGGCAACGTCGTGCTCGTGGTGGCGGTGTTCCTGGCGAGCGCCGTCGAGATGGTCGAGGCGCTGACGATCGTCCTCGCTGTGGGCGTCACCCGGGGCTACCGCACGGCCCTCGGAGGAGTGCTCGCCGCGCTCGGTGCCCTGGGCGTGCTCGTTGCCGCCCTCGGGCCCGCCCTCGTCCGCTACGTCCCGCTCGGGGCCCTCCGGCTCGTGGTCGGGGCCCTCCTCCTCGTCTTCGGGCTGCAGTGGCTCCGCAAGGCACTGCTCCGGGCGTCCGGGCTCAAGGCCAAGCACGACGAGGACGCCATCTTCGAGCGAGAGGTCGAGGCGCTCCGGCTCGACGGCGAGCGACCGCGGCGCGACCGTGCGGGGTTCGTCGTGGCCTTCAAGGGTGTCTTCCTCGAGGGTCTCGAGGTGGTGGTCATCGTCCTCACCCTCGGCTCGACGTCCCACGACGTAGGGCTCGCCGCCCTCGCCGCCGGGGCGGCGGTCGTCGTCGTGGCAGCGGCGGGCCTTGCTGTCGCCCGACAGCTCTCGTCCGTCCCCGAGAACGCCATGAAGCTGGGCGTCGGCCTGATGCTGGTGTCCTTCGGCACGTTCTGGTCGGGCGAGGGTCTCGGCGTCCACTGGCCCGGGTCCGACCTGTCGATCCCGGTGCTCGTGGCCTGCTACGGCGCCGTCGCCTGGATGGCCACGACCGTCTTGCGCCGCACCCGCTCCGAGGGGCAGACGGCGGTAGCCGGTGCCCCCGCCGGCCCCGCCGCTGCTGACCCGCAGGCGGTGGGGCGGTGAGGGAGGCACCCGCCGGGCCCGGACCGGCACCGCGCCGGCGGCCCGCCGTGCTCAGGGCGGTCGTCGCCTTCGGGGCCTTCTGGTGGGACTTCCTCGTCGGCGAGACACCCGAGCTCTTCGTGG